>NZ_CAKKTK010000040.1:0-39609 GCF_920656135.1 Frankia sp. Cppng1_Ct_nod
GCAGAGCCCGAAATCGCCCTACGCGCGGTCGCCACGCGGGCATCGACCATGGGTGATGCCCAGTGAGCGCCCGGCCGACAACATCATCCACCGAGTCGAACGTACGTTCCGTAGACCTGGCGGGTCCGGACGCTGCGGTCCGCCTGGTGACCGCGATCGCAGTGATCGTAGCCGGATTTGACATTCCTGTTTAACCTCGGGAGACGCGCTACGCTCCGTGTTCGTATCGGCGGTCATTCCCCGAGGAGTTCGGTACGCCAAGCGACGACGCGTTCGCGTAGGCCAGCGACGTAGGCCGGGCTCGCGCCGTAGGGTGCGAAGTCGTCGGCATCGTCGAGCCGGGCGATTTGCCCGAGCATGGCGGCGAACTGGCCGCGGTCGAAGCCCGGATCCGCATGCTGAGCGATCTCGCAGAGTTGGTCGAGGGTGTAACGACCGCCGCTGATCGCGGCGTCGAGGTCGAGGAAGTCGCGGGCGGCGGCGCGGTTGCACAACGCGTCGACCTTGCCGGCCATGACGTCATCCGGGTGCAGCACCGGACCGACGTCCATCTGGACCGGTGGCTGGATCCGCCAGTTGGCGACCAGTTCCACCCGGTGGACCTCGTCGGGCTGGCTCGGGTCGGCCACCTGGAGCCGCGCGATCAGCTCGTTCCGAAACTCCGTCTCGACCTCGAGACCGTCCGCTCGGTACGCCGCGATCACCGCATCGACGGCGACTGGGAAATCCGCACGTCGGTCCCAGTCGGCGAACAGGTCGACGTCCTCGCTCGGCCGCTGAAGGATCCCGTGGGCCGCGACAGCGTGGCCGCCGGCGAGGGCAAAGCCGTACGGCCCGCCGACCTGTAGCCCGATCCGCGCGAGCCGCCGGTGGATCGGCGGGGTCTGGGCCGTCACCTGGCTAAAGCCGCGGACGAGCGCCCGGTGGTCAGCTCGGGGAACCGGGCCTCCCAGCGGCTACGGACCTGCGGCGGCAGGACCAGGTCACGCCAGAGCCGGACCAGCGTGCGCCCGTCCAGCCAGCGGGACAGATCCGCCGTCGTGGACGCCTCCCGCAGCACAGTTTCGTACATTCGTGCCAGACGGCCGGGATTCGCCAGGTCGTACCGAGCTGAACCCGACCAGTCCAACCACCGGTCCAGAACCACCACACCCGCGGTCGGACCATGGAACTGGTCCAGGGAGCCCACGATCACGTAGGGACGCACGTCGGCGTACCGCGAGCCCGGGGGCGGCCCACCGGATGGCATACCTGTCATCTCCGACACCACCTCCCGGACTGGTTCTCGCGTCGAAAAGTGCTCTTCCCAGCTCCACGGTAGACCAAGCCCAAGTCTGCCCCCGCCGACACCGACGGACGATGGCTCCCACTGCCGATCTTGCATCGGCGCTGGTCAGCGCCCCGTGACCGCAACGCCATCGTTACGAGGATCAGAAATTCTGACATGAAAACCGCCAAACGGCCAGGTCAGGCAGCATGCGACACCCACCCAAGGTGCGGTCGGTGGACCTAACGTCCCATTGGGAGAACCAGACGATCTTGTTGTGCCCCGAGCGCGTGGAAGGAGTTGCCGGAAGGTAGGTCGGTAGCTCGTTGTACGTGCGCGCTGCACGGATGATGGAGGGGGCGGTCCTTTTGTGGGGCCGTTGGCGCTCCTGCGTCGCCCTACGGGGGGAGGCGCAAAGCCACTCCAAGGTGCGTTAGCTGAAGACTGTCGTGCTGAGCGTTGGAGAAAAGGCGGTGTGAGAGCCGTCAGGCGGGGTCCAGGACCAATGCCACGTAGCCCAAGTTGATCATGTTGGCTTTGGGGTTGCGCGGCGTGGCTGGGTGACTTGCGACGGTGCGCCTGTTTTGATCATCGGCTGTGAGTGCGGATGGGTTGGATCGTCTGGATGTGCGTCCTGACCAGGTGACGGTGGGGGTGCTGGTCGACTCGGTGCCGCGGGACGCGGTGGATGAGGCGGTCGCCGTGTGCGGCGTGCGGGAGAGACGTTCGGACGGGAAGCTGCCCGCGCACGTGGTCACGTACCTGACGTTGGCGTTGTGCCTGTTCCTCGACGACGACTACGAAGAGGTCGCGACCAAGGTCACCGGGTCGCTGGACCGGTGGGGGTGCTGGAACGCCGCCTGGAGCGTGCCGACGGCCAGCGCAATCACCCAGGCCCGGAAACGCCTGGGCCGGAAGGTGTTCCCCGAGTTGTTCGAGCGGACCTGCGGGCCGGTCGCCGGGACGGCTGGTCCGGGCGCCACTGCGACGGCGTTGGGCACGGCGCGCGGGTCGTTCCTGCGGGGTTGGCGGCTGCTCGCGATCGACGGGTTCGACGTCGACGTGCCCGACAGCGAACAGAACGCCGCCGAGTTCGGCTACGCCGGCTCGGGGGACAACCGGTCGGCGTTCCCGAAGGCCCGGGTGGTGGCGCTGGCCGAGTGCGGCACCCACGCCTTCGTCGCCGCCGAGGTCGGCGCCTACCGCGTCGGGGAGAAGACGCTCGCCGGGCGGCTGTACCCGCGGCTGAGGGCGGACGAGCTGCTGACCGCCGACCGGGGCTTCTACTCGTGGGCGGCGTGGGACAGCGCGAGCGTGACCGGGGCGGCGTTGCTGTGGCGGGCACCGACCCAGCTCGACCTGCCCGTCGTGCGGGTGCTCGGCGACGGGACCTACCTGACCGTGCTGGTCAAGCCCACAGTCCGCGGGGCACGCCGGGAACGACTGGTGGCCGCCGCCCGCGCAGGCGCGGACCTCGGCGACGTCGACACCGTCCCGGACGCGTTCGACGAACGCGGACTTCCTGTCGTCCACCTCGCCCGGGTAGTCGAGTACGACGTCCCCGACCGGGACGGCGGCGGCACCGGCGAAATGATCGTCCTGCTCACCACGGTCACCGACCCCGGCGACGCCCGCGCCGACGAACTGGCCGCCGCCTACCACGAGCGGTGGGAGGAGGAGACCGCGAACGACCAGCTCAAGACCCACTTGCGTGGCCCCGGCCGCGTCTTGCGGTCCCGCCTGCCGGACCTGGTCCACCAGGAGATCTGGTCCTACCTGATCGTCCACCACGCGGTCAGCGCCCTGACGGCGAAAGCCTCCGCCGCCGCCGATCTGGACCCGGACTCGATCTCCTTCGCCAAAGCCCTCCGCCTGGTCCGCCGCACCGCCACCGGTACGGCGGACATTCCCCCCTCAGGCCTGGGCTGACCGGCTACCCGAACACCTCACCCTGATCGCCACGCTGCTGATCCCCGCCGGGAGCGCTGAACCCCCGACTTCGGATCATGACGACGGGTATCAGGGCGACCCGAACGGTTGCGGATTGTCGCCGCCAGTCCTACCACCGAGCGCCTCGCCTCGACTATCCCTGTCGGACGAACGACTCGATCCGGACCGGCTATCGCACGTGATGCAACACGGTTTCGGCAGTACCGGCGACCCAGCCCTTGAGAAACATTCAAACGGGATCGTCCGGTCTCGGGCCGTCGGGAGTACCGCACCCAGGATGGGCGTCCCTTTGCCTCAGGAGACAGCCCTTCCGTGAAGGGAACCCACGGGGCCGGCGGGACGGACCGGGCGGAAGCAGGCCAGGATCCCGGCAGGTTCGCTTCACGAAACACAGACGATCTTCCGGCGCGGCGCCGGTCCTGGCGGCCCTCGCGGCCATCGTGCCTAACGACACGTCCGCGTTCAGCCAGGTCCCGCCCTGAGGGCGGCGGCGCGCGGCATCAGCCGCCGGCTGGCCACCGTGGCGCCGGCTCCTGGGGTACCGGGCGCCGGCCGGCCCGCGCGCACCCGCGGCCGGGAAGCTTCGGCGAACCCTTCCTCCGCCGAGTGAGAGACCGCGACCCGCGCCACCCCGCTGGAGCGGGCCGCCAGGCTGGCCAACCGCTACGCACATAAGCAGAGCGGATACACAGCATAGCCAGAACTTGCTTCCCTTATGTAACAGCGGCGGCAAGAGTCATGTGGGTCACCTGGCCACCGGCTCTCGGAGGATCGCATGCCCGCCGTCGGATCCGTTCTCGTCGTGGGGGCCGGCACCGCCGGCACCGCCGCGGCGATCCTGCTGGCCGAGGGCGGTGTCTCGGTCGACCTCGTGGAGGCGAAACCCGACGTCACCGCCCTCGGTTCCGGGATCACGTTGCAGGGCAACGCGCTGCGGGTGCTGCGCCAGCTCGGCGTGTGGGACGAGGTCCGCGCGCACGGCTACGCGTTCGACACGCTGGGCCTGCGGGCACCGGATCCGGCCGGCACGCTGATCGTCGCGTTAGACGACCACCACACCGGCGGTCCGGAGCTGCCGTGCACGCTCGGGATGTACCGCCCGACGCTCGCCCGCATCCTCGCCGACCGTGTCGCCGCCGCCGGGGCCAAGTCCCGGCTGGCAGTCACCTGCTCCGGTCTGGCCCAGGAGTCCGACGGCGTCGAGGTCACCTTCAGTGACGGGTCGACGAGCCGCTACGACCTGGTCGTCGGCGCCGACGGGATCCGGTCGTGGACGCGGCGGGCGATCGGGATCGAGGTGGAGCCCCAGGGCACTGGGATGGGCATCTGGCGGGTGTTCGCGCCCCGCCCGGCGTCGGTCTCGCGCACCGACCTGTTCTACGGCGGACCGTCCTACATCGCCGGCTACTGCCCGACCGGTGAGGACTCGCTCTACGCCTACATCGTCGAGGACTACCAGGACCGCTCGGCGCTCTCCCCGTCCGAGGGGCTCGCGGTGATGCGCGAGCTCGCCGCGGCCTACCACGGTCCCTGGGACGAGATCCGCGCGTCGCTCACCGATCCCAGCCGGGTCAACTACGCGAGGTTCGAGAGCCACGTCGTGCCGGCGCCGTGGCACCGCGGCCGGGTCGTCCTCATCGGCGACGCCGCCCACAGCTGCCCGCCGACCCTCGCGCAGGGGGCGGCGCAGGCGCTCGAGGACGCCGCGGTGCTCGCCGAGCTGCTGCTGGCACGCGACGTGTTGGACGACGTGTGGGCGCCGTTCACCGAGCGCCGCTACGAGCGCGCCCGGACGGTCGTGGACAGCTCCTTGCGGCTTGGCCAGTGGCTGCTCGACCACGAGCAGGGCGACGTTCCGGGCCTGATTGCCTCAGTCTCCCACCTGCTGGCAGGGCCGGCCTGATCGCGGCCGGCCCTGCCGCCTTCTGACTTGCGACCCGAGGAGCTTCCATGACCGAACTTACTGGCGAGATCGACGCCTCGCCGAGCGAGCGGCTCATCACCCACCTGCGCCACGTCGACCTCGCGGTGCCCCACTTCGACCGCGAGCTCGCGTTCTTCACCGAGACTTGGGGCCTGAGCGTGGAGACCACCGACGGCGGCCTCGCGTTCCTCGCCGCGGCGGGGTCACCTGAGAAGTACTGCGTTCGGCTGCGGGCGGCCGACGACAAGCGCGTCGACCTGATCGCCTTTGGGGCGGCGAGCCACGCCGACGTGGACCGGCTCGCCGAGCGGCTCGGCGGCGCGGGCGTGCGCCTCGTCAGCGAGCCCGACGCGCTCAAGACTCCCGGTGGCGGCTACGGCTTCCGCTTCTTCGACCCCGACGGCCGCACCGTCGAGGTCTCCGCCGAGGTCGACGTGCGCGGCCACCGCGCCGTCGAGGAGGGCGAGTCGATCCCGGTCCGACTCTCCCACGTCGTCGTGAACACGCCGAACCCCGAGGCGACCGTCGCCTTCTACCGTCAGCACCTCGCGTTCGCGCTGTCGGACACCCTGATGCACCCGCATCTGGGCAAGATGATGTGGTTCCTGCGCACGAACCCGTTCCACCACAGCCTGGCGATCGCGCGCGGCCCGCACGTCGCGCTGCACCACGCCTCCTTCGAACTGCGGGGCGTCGACGAGTACCTGCGCGGCACCGGCCGGCTGATGCGCGCCGGCGTGGAGAAGGTCTGGGGACCGGGCCGGCACACCGCCGGGAACAACACCTTCACCTACTTCCTCGACCCGCACGGCAACACGGTCGAGTACACGACCGAGCTCGAGCGCCTCGACGAGGACGTCTGGCACCCACACCTCTACGACTTCACCCAGCCGATGGTCACCGACCAGTGGGGCACGGCCGAGCCGATGAGCGAGCTGATCGCCAGCAGGTCGTTCAACGACCCGGACCGCGGCAGCTTCCTTGCCCCACCGGTCTGAGGAAGGCCCCGATGAAACTCGCCACCTTCGCCACACAGAGCGGCGCCGACGCGGACCAGCCCAGGGTCGGGGTCGTCTCGGACGGACAGGTCCACCCGTTCCCACTCGAGCTGACCATGCGCGACGTCGTCGGGCGCGGCATCGACGCGGCCAGGCAGTCCGGCGACGAGGCGCTCGCCGCGCACGGTCATCCGCTGGCCGACGTCCGGCTGTTGGCTCCGCTGCGCCCGACGTCCGTGCGTGACTTCGTCGCTTTCGAGGAGCACGTGCAGGGCGTGCGCCAGGCCGTCGAGGGCACCGCCGGCGTGCCCGACGCCTGGTATGACGCGCCCACCTTCTACTTCACCAACCCGCACGCAATCCTCGGCCCGCACGACCCGGTGCCCTTCCCCGCGACCTGCGCGGCACGCGACCTCGAACTCGAGGTCGCGGTCGTCGTCGGGAAGGCGGGGCGCTCGCTGTCCGTCGAGCAGGCCCGCGACCACGTCTTCGGCTATACGATCATGAACGACTGGTCGGCGCGTGACCTGCAGGGCCGGGAGATGCAGGTCGGCCTCGGCCCGGCGAAGGGCAAGGACTTCGCCACGACGCTCGGCCCGTGGATCGTCACCGCCGACGAGCTGGAGCCCAGCCGCGACGAGGACGGCTTCCTTCGGCTGTGGTGCGCGGTCAGCGTCAACGGCGTCGAGATCGGGCGCGATCTGCTGTCGAACATGGGCTGGACGTTCGAGGCGATGATCGCCTACGCGTCCCGCGACAGCCGGGTGGAGATCGGCGACGTGCTCGGTTCGGGCACCGTCGGCAACGGCGGCTGCCTCGGCGAGCTGTGGGGCCGCCGCGGCGCGCAGGACCCGCCCCCGCTCGCGCCGGGTGACGTCGTGACGCTCACCGTCGACGGCATCGGCTCGGTCAGCAACGTTGTCGCCGTCGCCGAGCCCGCCCCCCGGCTGCCCGCGGCCCGGCTGCGCGACCCGGCGGTGGCCCGCAAGGCCGCGGCATCATGACCGCGCTCGCCGGTCGCACCATCGTCGTCACCGGCGCGGCCTCCGGGATCGGCGCCGCGGTCGCCGCCCAGGTCGAGACGGCCGGCGGCACGGCGCTGCGGCTGGACCGGGAGGCCTCGGCGGACGTGCGCACGCTCGACGTCCGGGACCCGTCCCAGTGGGCGGCGCTCGTCGCCGAGCTCGACGGCCAGCCGGTCCACGGGCTCGTCAACTGCGCGGGCGTCACCTGGCGGGCGCGCCTCGGCGACGTCGATCCGGACGCGTTCCTGACGACGCAGGCCGTCAACGTGCTCGGCCCGCTCCTGGCGATCCAGGCGCTGACCCCGCTGATGTCCGCGGGCGCCTCGATCGTCAACATCGGGTCGCTCGCCGCGTTCCAGGGCCACTACCCGGTCGCCTACACGACGAGCAAGTGGGCGGTGCGCGGCCTGAGTGCCGCCGCCGCGCTCGAGCTGGCCGGCCGCGGGATCCGCGTGAACACCGTCCACCCCGGCTTCATCGACACGGCCATGACCGCGACCGCGACCGCGGTGTTCCGCGACGCCTCGGTCACGCAGACACCGCTTTGCCGCGCCGGTACTCCCGACGAGGTCGCCTCCGTCGTGCTGTTCCTCCTCGGCGACGGCGCCTCGTTCGTCACCGGCGCCGAGATTCCGGTCGACGGCGGCGCGAGTTCCCACGGCGGCGCCAAGGCTGTCTCCGACGCGCTGCGGCCGTCCTACGTTCCACCGGCGCCGGTCAGCTCGACCTGACCCCCGCGTCGGCACTATCCCCGAGAGGTCACGATGTTCGAGTACTTCCCCGGCAACTATGTCTGGAACCTGAGCGTCGTCGCGACGCTCAACAGCGGCGGCCTGATCGACGAGGTCGACCGCGCCTGCCGGCCGCTGCGCGAGCTGGCCGCCCAGGGCTCCGACGTCGGCACCCGCGAACTGATGGCCGCGTGGGCGGCCGTCGCCGACCAGCTCGAAGGGCAGGCCGCCGACGCCGAGAAGGCCGGCCATCGGCGCACCGCCGGCCAGAAGTACCTGCGCGCCGCGAACTACCTGAGCCAGGCCGAGCGGATGCAGAGCGCGAAAGGCCATGACCGGGCGGCCGTCTACCAGCGCTGCACGGACCTGCTGACCAGGGGCATCGAGCTGGTCGACCCGGCGACGACCCGGGTCGAGGTGCCGTTCGAGGACAGCTCGCTGCCGGCGTACTTCACCAGCGCGGCGACACCCAGCAGCCCCCGGCCTCCCGTCGTCGTCATGTGGAACGGGCTGGACTCGACCAAGGAGCACATGTACGCCGCCGGCTTCGCCGTCGAGCTCGCCGCCCGCGGCGTCTCGACGCTGATGGTCGACTGCCCCGGCAGCGGCGAGGCACTAAGGCTGCACGGCCTCACCGCGCGGGTGACCACGGAGGACTGGGCGGCGGCCTGCGTCGACTACCTGGAGACCCGCGACGACATCCGCGCCGACCGGATCGGCCTGGTCGGCTGGTCGCTGGGCGGCTACTACGCGCCGCGCGCCGCCGCCTTCGAGAAGCGCCTCGCGCTGTGCGTCGCCTGGGGTGCGAACCACAACTGGGGAGCCGTCCAGAAGCGCCGGCTCGAACGGGAGGGCGAGAACCCGGTCCCGCACTACTGGGGCCACGTGCTGTGGGTCTGGGGCGAGACCGACCTGGACACCTTCATCACGAAGGCCGAGGCCGTCCACCTCGACGGCATCGTCGAGCACATCACCGTGCCCTTCCTGATCGTCCACGGCGAGAACGACCGCCAGATCCCGGTCGCCTACGCGCACCGCTCCTACGAGCAGGCCGTCAACAGCCCGAAACGCGAGCTGCGAATCTTCACTCCCGAGGAGGGCGCGACCGAACACATCGGGCTCGACCACCTTCCCCACGTCGGCACGTTCATCGCCGACTGGATCGAGGAGACCTTCACCGAACTGGACGGGAACAGCCGATGAGCCCGGACGACCTCGACCGGACCGACCCGGAGAGCGTCATCGCCGCGACGGCCAAGCGCGTCTCCAACTGGGGCCGGTGGGGCCCGGACGACGTGCGCGGCACGATGAACCACCTCGACGCGGACAAGCGCCGCGCCGCCGCGGCTCTCGTCCGCACCGGCGAGTCGTTCTCGCTCGCGCAGCGCTTCGACATGGACGGGCCGCAGAAGGGCTGGCGGCGACGCACCAACCCCGTCCACACCATGCTCGACACCGGCGTCGACGCGGTCCACGGCAACCAGGGCTTCCCTCACGGCATCGGCGGCGCCGACGACGTGATCGCCATGCCACTGCAGTGCTCCACCCAGTGGGACGGCCTCGGGCACATCTTCGACCACGGCATGGCCTGGAACGGCCGGCGCGCCGACAAGGTCGTCACCAGCCTCGGCGACCACGTCACCGGCATCGAGACCGTCGCCGACGTCATCGCCGGCCGCGGCGTGCTCCTCGACGTGGGACGCGCGCTCGACGCCGACGGGGAACTGCCCGACGGATTCGCGATCACCACCGAGCACCTCGAACGGACCATCGAACGCCAGGGCGCCACGGCGACCGTCGGCCGAGGCGACCTCCTGCTCGTGCGCACCGGCCAGCTCACCCGCGCCCGCCGCGACGGCTGGGGCGACTACGCCGGCGGACCCGCACCCGGACTGTCGTTCACCACCGCCGACTGGCTGCACCGCACCGAGATCGCGGCCATCGCCACCGACACCTGGGGCTTCGAGGTCCGCCCCAACGAGTTCGACCACGCCTTCCAACCGCTGCACCAGGTCGTGATCCCCCACGTCGGCCTGTTCATCGGAGAGATGTGGGACCTCGACCCGCTTGCCGCCGCCTGCGCCACCGACGGTGTCTACGACTTCTTCCTCACCGCCGGCCCGCTGCCGGTCACCGGCGCGGTCGGCTCCCCCGTCAACCCGATAGCGGTGCGGTGAGCGCCGGCCGCGCCTTCTCGACCAGTCAGACCACCGGCGGCGGACTCGACGACGGCTGACCATCAGAGGGCACCGGCAGGGCGTGGAGGAGCACCCCCTGAAGCCCCCCAGAGCGTCATCAGGACAGGGCGTGGTCAGGCCATGCGCATCAGCGTCGCTTATGCCAGGCTGGGCTGGTGGAGTCGCCGAACGTCGACCTGAACCTCCTGCGCACGCTGGACGTCCTGCTCCAGGAGGCCAGCGTCACCCGCGCCTCGCAGCGCCTGCAGGTCAGCCAGCCCGCGGTCAGCCTGGCGCTGGCGAAACTGCGCCGGCACTTCGGCGACGACCTGTTGCGCCGGGCCGGCAACCACTACGAGCTGACGCCACTGGCCGTGCAGCTCAAGGAACGGACCAGCCTGGCCATGCTCGGGGCCCGGCGCGTCTTCGAGGCGGCCCCCGCCTTCGACCCGACCGCCGAACGGCGCGAGTTCACCCTGCTGTGCTCGGACTACGCCGCCGCCGTCCTCAGCGAGGCCCTGCAGGACCTGAGCTTCACGCGGGCTCCCGGCGTCGTGCTGCGCTTCGAGCGGCACACCACCGCCGACATCGACCACGCGGCCGAGCGGATCCGCACGGTCGACGGAATCCTGCTGCCGCACGGCTTCCTGTCGAACCTGCCCTACACCGAGCTCTACACCGACGACTGGGTCTGTCTGATCGCCACGGCGAACACGCGCGTGGGCGACAGCCTGACCATGGAGCTCCTCGCCGAGCTGCCCTGGGTGTTCACCTACCACGCACCCACGGCATTCACGCCCGCCGGGCGACAGTTGCAGCTGCTCGGCGTCGAACCACGGGTCCAGGTCGTCATCGACTCCTTCCTCGCGCTGCCGTTCGCCATCGCGGGCACGGACCGGGTCGGGCTGGTCCAGCGCAGGCTCGCCCGCAAGCTCACCGCCGCGGGCGACGTCCGCGCGCTCGAGTGCCCGTTCGACGCCGTGGCCATCGCCGAGGCCCTCTGGTGGCACCCGATGTACGAGCGGGACCCCGCCCACATCTGGCTGCGCGCCCTGCTCACCGACGCCGGCTCCCGCCTGATGACCCCCGGGCCAGCGACCAGGAGCGCATAAACGAGGCTTATACAGACCATACCCAGTATGGCATGGACGAGGTGTGGCACGGCTTCCATCGTGAACGCTACCCACCACATCTGTGACGGTGGTCTCATCGGAGGAACTCGCCACGTGATCCACTTACGCCGTCGCTTCGCTATGTCAGGATTCGGCCTACTCGCCGTGGTGGCGCTCGTTGCTGGCTGCTCCAGTTCGTCGACCAGTTCACCGGCCGCGCAGACAGCCGTCAGCGGCGCATCGTCCGGGGGGACGCACCCGGACGTCTATCGAGGGGTCCTCGGCACCGCGCCGACCGCCGCCGTGCCCCCGAAGCCCGGCGCGCTCGCCTGGGTGGTCTCCTGCGGACAGTCGGTCCCCACCTGCGCCTCCCCGGCCCAGGCCGCCGTCGATGCCGCGCAGGCCGCAGGCTGGACCGCCAAGCTGTGCGACGGCCAGCTCAACCCGCAGGGCTGGTCCGCCTGCATCCGCCAGGGCATCAGCGCCAAGGCCACCGGAATCATCGTCATCGGCCAGGACTGCGACAGCTTCCAGGCCGCCCTCCGGGAGGCGAAGGCCGCGGGCATCCCGACGATCGGCGCCGGCGGCAACGACTGCGACATCAGCGGCGGGACGAAGCTGTACAGCGCCGTCGTCCAGAACCTCGCCGGCGTCACCGCCGAGCAGTGGTGGCGCCGGATTGGCGCCCTCCAGGCCGACTGGATCATCGATCGGACCAGCGGGAAGGCCCAGGTCCTCAGCCTGGAATTCACCGACTCAATCTGGGGCGGATGGATCCAGGACGGCTTCACCGCCGAGCTCGCCACCTGCGCGGGCTGCAAGGTGCTCGACACCCTGCAGGTCGGCAACGCGGACGTCGCCGGCGGCCAGCTGCCGCAGAAGTTCGCGACCGCGCTGCTCAAGCAGCCGACCGCGAACGCGGTGAACGTCCCGCTCGACGGCTGGTTCTTCGCGGGCCTGTCGCAGGCCGTGCAGTCCTCCGGCCGCGCCGACCAGCTCGCCGTCATCGGCAACTTCGGTGAGCAGGGCAACCTGGACCTGATCCGCAAGGGCAACGGCGAGGACGCCACCGTCGGCTTCAGCGCCCCCTGGATCGGCTGGGCCGGCGTCGACGCCCTGGCCCGGGTGCTCGCCCACCAGCCGGTCCTACCGGCCGGCGTCGGCCTCCAGGTGATCGACTCGACCCACAACCTGCCCGCGCAGGGAGCGTCGTTCGCCTACTCCCCGACGATCGACTACCAGTCCGCCTATCGGAAGGACTGGTCGCGCGGGTGACTGCGATCGCACCGTAGGCGCCGACCGTCCTGGAGGCGCTGGCCGTCTCCAAGCGGTTCGGCGCCACGACTGCCCTGGCGGACGCGTCGCTGCGCGTCCGCCAGGGCACCGTCCACGCACTGCTCGGCGGCAACGGCTCCGGCAAGTCGACCCTGCTCAAGTGCCTCGCCGGCGTCTGCTCGGCCGACGCCGGCACGGTCATCGTCGATGGCGCGCACGTCCCGGCCACGCAGCTGACCGCGCGGCGCGCCCACCAGCTCGGGCTCCGGTTCGTCCATCAGGATCTGGGCCTGTTCGACGGCCTGACCGTCGCCGAGAACATCGCCCTCGGATCCGGGTTCCCCACCCTGGCGGGCCAGATCCGGTGGCGCACACTGCGCGCCCGCGTCACGACTCTGCTCGACCGGTTCGAGATCCCCGCGGCGTCGAACACTCCCGTCGGAGCACTACGGCCGGCGACCAAGACGCTGGTCGCGATCGCGCGGGCGCTGCAGGACCAGGAAGACGACACCTGTGTGTTGCTGCTCGACGAGCCGACCGCGAGCCTGCCCGACGCGGAGTGAAGCGATCCCGTTTCCGTGGACAGCAGACCTGAAGGTCACTGTCTGAAAGGAAGGGCCGTCATGGGGTCGACTCCCCGGAAGTACACGCAGGAGTACAAAGACGAGGCGGTAAGATTGGCGCTCGACTCCGACCGGTCGTTAGCCGAGATCGCGAAGAGTCTGGGTATCAATGAATCAACCTTGGGGAACTGGGTGCAATGCCGCTAAGATAAGAACCGCATCGACAAGATCAAATATAGCTTGACCATTTTGGCGCCGCTTGATGGCGCGCTGGTCCATCAGCGTGTCGACGTTTCCACTGGGATTCTCCACGATAGAATTAGCCGTGGCTTCACCCGTCGAATCCTTAGCATCGAACCGTCTGACCGACCACATCTCGGTCGGTGTCCTCGCCCGTGTCATCTCGCGCGACATCGTCGACGAGGTCCTCAACGAGACCGGGAAACGGGAACAGCGCGTCCGGCGCCTTCCCGCGCACGTGGTCGTGTATTTCGTGGTCGTGCTCGCGGTGTTCCGCGACGGGTACGAGGAGGTTATGCGCCGCTTCGTCGGCGGCCTACGGTTCATGCGGGTGTGGCGGGACGAATGGACGGTGCCGTCCACGAGCGCACTCAGCCAGGCACGTAAACGTCTGGGCGAGGAGCCGCTCAAAATGCTGTTCGACCGGGTCGCTGCCCCACTCGCGAATCTGAGCACGCCGGGTGCATGGCTGCGTTCGTGGCGGCTCATGGCGATAGACGGCGTCAACATCGATGTGCCAGACACGGCCGAAAACCTCACCGTTTTCGAGAAGGCGCGAGGAGGCACCCGGCGACCTTTCCCCCAGATCCGTTCGGTGGGACTCGCGGAATGTGGAACGCATGCCGTCGTCGCGGCCACCACAGGAACCATCCGGAACGGGGAGAGGGAACTCGCCGCCGGACTGCTCGGATCGAGCGAACCCGACATGCTGATCACAGCTGACCGCGGATTCTTCAGCTTCGAGCTGTGGGCCGACTTCATGGTGACGGGCGCCGCGCTCCTCTGGCGAGTCTCCGCCCACATGCAACTACCACCTGAGACCGTACTCGCTGACGGCTCCTACCTGTCCACCATCAAGTTGAAGAAGAACCGAGGCAGTTCGTGGCGCATTCCGCTGGCCGCGGTCGACGATCCGAGGGACGCCAGCCACATCCCGGTGCGGGTGATCGAGTACACCGTCACGACGGGTGACGGCGCATCCTCGGAAACGTTTCGGCTTGTCACCACCATCATCAACCCGGCTGACGCCACAGCTGTCGAACTCGCGGCCACCTACCAGCAGCGCTGGGAATACGAGCTGTCCCTCAAAGAGATCGAAACGCAACTCCTCACGCCCGGCGCGGGACTGCGCTCCAAATCCCCGAAGATGGTTCGTCAGGAGTTCTGGGGACTCCTCCTCGCCCACTATGCGATCCGCGCGCTCATGGTAGAGGCCGCTGACACCGACGAGATCGACCCCGACAGGCTCTCGTTCCAACGAACCCTGAACATCGTCCGCCGCCAGGTCACTGACCAGGTGGCCTTTCCCCCCTCGGCACTCGCACGAGCAGCCACCAAAGCCATCGCCGAGATCCTTGAACGAGTCACCCGGAAACGCAGACCCAGACGCTGCCCCCGCGTCAGCAAGAAAGGGAACCGACACAACTTCCCGACCAAGAAAACATCCGACGGCGGGGCGCGTTTCGCTCCAACCCTAATGATCACGGCGCGGTTCTTATCTTAGCGGCATTGCAGCCAGTACACCAGCAAGGAATTCGTCGACTTCTGCAAGATCAACAACGTGCGGAACTCGGTCGGCCGCACCGGAATCTGTTTCGACAATGCTGCCGCTGAATCGTTCTGGGTGACCCTGAAGAAAGAGTTCATCCACCTCCACCCCTTCGACACCGTCGAACGCCTCAGAACCGGGGTCTTCGAGTACATCGAAGTGTACTACAACCGGTTGCGGATCCATTCCACGATCGGCTACTTCACCCCTGTCGAGTTCTAGGATGAATTTGACAAGAAAGGTGATCGCGCAGCATAATAAGGACTGTCCACGAAAGCGGGAACCCTCCAGTCAGGGTTGCGCGGATGTGGGTGCCGGCGTAGCGGCGTTGTCGGTGGCGCCCAGGGCGGCTGCGGCGAGATCGAGTTGCAGGGATGAGCGTGGGTCGGTGTCCTTAAGCGCGTCGGCTTGTGCAATGAGGCCCTGAGCGGCGACGGCGACGGCGACGGCGACGGCGACCGTCTGGGCGTGGGCGAGGCGACTCTGGTCACGGGCGTGGCGGGCTTCGGTGGTAGCGACGCCAGCGGCGGTGGACGCGAGGACGAGGAGGACGGCGAAGGTGCTGTGCCGTGGCGCCTGTGTTCTAGTTTCGCGCGAGATCCTGGCAGAAGGCCGCGGTCAGCCGTCGGCGGACGGTGTTGTTCCTGCTGGCCGCGACGGCGGCGGTCGCCAGTTGCGGCTCCGCGGTCGTCGCGCAGTCCGGGGAGGACGCCGCGGCCAACCCGACGGCGTCAGCCTCCGACCAGGCTCCGGTCGGCTGGTGAGATCATCCGCCCATTCTCGGCCCGGATCGTTCGGCCGGCGCCGAATGATTCCGGCCGTACCGTCGGTCCATGCGATTGATCAATGATCATGATGCCGTTCTCGCCATTCTGCACGACCCGGCGTTCGTAGTGCCGCTGGTCCCGGCGGCGATCCGCGGAGCTGGCTGGCTGCGGGCCACGGTCGGCCGGTTCAGCACCGGGGCGGCCTACGAGCGCCGTCGGGCCTTGTCTGTCGCGGTCCTCGACGCGATCCCGCCGGACACTCTCCGGGCAGCGGCGCCGGGGCACCCCGTGGCGATCCTGGCTCGGGCGACGGGTGTGGACGAGCCGGTCGTCGACCTTGTGGTTGACCTGGTGCGGGGCGTAGCGCAGGCCTACCAGCCGGGCACCGGCGACGACGCTCACGCCGATGCGGCCGTCGACCAACTCGTCACGATCTTCGGTGGCCACGCCGACGAGCCGACCGCCGCTCGCATCGGAGTGCTCGTGCAGGCAAGCGATGCGACCGTAGCGCTGATCGAACGCGCCAGGCATCGTCCGGTCGCGGACGTGCTGCGCGACGACTCGCCGGTCCCCGCGACGAAGCGGCAGGCGCTCGTCGCCCGCACGATCGGCGGCATCGCGGTCGAGGCCGGCGAGGTGGTGCGGTTGCGCTTGGCCGGCGACCTGGCGTTCGGAGCCGGGCCACGGCGGTGCCCCGGCCGAGCGCATGCGCTCGCACTCGCAGCGGGAGGGCGAGCATGACGGACTTCGCGTCGCTGCACCAGGCTGGTGCCCCGCTGATCCTTCCGAACGTCTGGGACGTCGCGTCGGCGCGGCTTCTCGTCCAGGCGCGGTTCCCCGCGCTCGCTACCACCAGCCTGGGCGTCGCGGCGTCCTCCGGCCTGTCGGACGGCGTCGACGCCACCCATGCCGAGACCCTGCGCCTCACGCGGCGGCTCGCCTGCCTTCCCGTCCACCTGACCGTCGACATCGAGACCGGTTCGGTCGCCACGGCCGCGGCCGTGTTTGAGGCCGGCGCCGTCGGGGTCAACATGGAGGACGCGATGGGCCCGGCCGACGTGCACGCCGCGCTGATCCGATCGGTAAAGCGCGAGGTGCCGGACCTGTTCGTGAACGCCCGGACCGATACTTTCTGGTTGCGCCCCGGCAACATCGCGGAGACGCTGCTCCGGGTCCGGCTCTATGCGGACGCGGGCGCGGACGGGGTGTTCGTCCCCGGCCTGGCGGAGCCAGCGGACGTCGCCGCTGTGGTCGCCGCCGTCGACGTGCCGGTCAGCGTGCTGTTCCTGCCCGGTCAGATGAGCTTGCCGGCCCTTGCCGAGTTGGGCGTGCGGCGGGTCAGCATGGGCTCCCTGCTCTACCGGGCGGCCCTGGCGACGGCGGTCGACACGGCCGTCGCCGTCCGGCTCGGGCACACCGTACGGCCGGACCTGCCGTCGTACCGAGACATCAACACGCCGGCAGTGGACAGGCTGCGGTCGACGGGGCAGCTGGCGGTTCCGGGATCCGCCGCCGCGTCGAGCTGATCTCCCCTCCTGATTGGCTCTGATCGTTCGGTCCCCGCCGAAACGAGGCGGCCGACAATAGCGGGATGACTACCGCCTCCGGCCTGGCGGCGTTCGCGTCGTTGCTGGCCGACGAGACCCGGGCGGGCATGTGCCTGGCGCTGCTCGACGGACGGGCCTGGACGGCCGGTGAACTCGCGGCCCGGACCGGCGTCGCGCGTTCTACCGCCACCGAGCACCTGCATCGCCTGGTGGAGGGCGGCCTGCTGGTCGAGCGGCGCCAGGGCCGGCACCGGTATTTGCAGCTGGCCGATCCGTCGGTCGCGGACCTCCTCGAGGGTGTGGCCGCACAGACCGGCCCCCGGCAGCTCGAACCCGAGCCGCGTTCAGCGCGAGGGTTGCGGGCGGCGACCGCGAGAGCTGCCCTCCTACGTGGCCGAACCTGCTACGACCACCTCGCCGGTCGGCTCGGCGTCGCCGTCACTGACGCGATGACCGACGCCGGGCTGCTCGACCAGACCGGCGGCTTCGCACTCACCCCCACCGGGCTGGCCTGGCTAATCGGCCCGGTGGGCATCGACCCCGACCAGCTGCGACCAGGGCGACGCTCCCTCGCCCGCGGTTGCCTCGACTGGACTGAACGGCGGCAGCACCTGGCCGGCGTCGCCGGAGCGCGGCTATGCGAAAGATTCTTCGACGCCGGCTGGGTGGTACGGATCGGATCAGACCGTGCCGTACGGCTGACTCCGGACGGCAAGACCGCCCTGCGCAATCTGCTCGGCATCGTCAACATCGACTGACCGGAGCATAGCCGGGGCTCTTCGCAAGCGTTCCCTTGGCCTTTCGGCCTCGCCGGGCACCAGCATGGGGGCTGTTGCGTTCAGAGGGCACTGATGGTGTTACTTACTGCACAACTCCGTCACCGACGATGACATGGGTGTTTGGCCATAGCGGGAGACACCAGCCAGCCGAGGCCTCACGAACCGACATCGAACTGCTCGCGGAGCGTCTCTGCGGGGAGCGGGCGCTGGCGCCGTTGCCGGTGCCTACCGACCGCTGCGGGGTCCCATGGCATCGCGAAGCGATGTCATGGGTGCTGGTCCACCGAGATCCTGGACGAGCTTGAGTGGACCCTGCGCACACTGCTCGGCAAGCGCGGAATCTCACCAGAGGAAACCGACCCCTACCTCACCCGCATCTTCCGGCAGATGACGATCGCCTTCCCAAATGCGCCCGTGACCCGCCGGTCCCTCGACGACTTCCTCCTCGACGAACTCGACCTCCACCCCGACCTCGTCGTCAAGGCCGTTCGCGCCATCGCCACCAGGACCGGCAGATCCGGCCCCACGCTGGCCGTCTACGACATCGCTACCTACCTGCGCGCCCACGGCGCCCAAGCATTCGGCGAGCGCCTTCTCGTTGTACTCGGTCAGTCGGCGCCGCCGGCTTCGTAGGTGACGTGGCCCCGGGCTCGGCGCATGTCTGGTCGTTCGCCCGCACCACGATCCCCGCGATCACGGTCACCAGACGGGCGGAAATGTCAGGCACTACCAGGTCCACGGAACGCACGTTCGATCCAGTAGATGATGTCCCTATTGCGGCGGTCACTGGGCATCGCCCCTGGTCAGGAGCCGCGTGGCGACCGGGCGGATGGTGATTTCGGGCCCCGCAACCAAGATCGTCCGGTTCTTCTGGTGGTGCGTTAGGTCTACCAACCCGATCAAGTTCAAGCCCCTGTCCTCCCGGTCGGGGGTGCCATATCGATGGTTGCCAAGTACATCTGCAGCGCCCACCCTGTCCCGCCTCCGCTCAACGCAATAGTCCTGCCTCGATCGGTCTGGTGGGCCGCAGGGGTGGGTGGCAGGCTGCTCAGCGTGACATCTAGGGGCGACCTGGCAGGATCGGCGGGTATGGCCGGGGTGGGAGAGCGGCTGTTCGTGAGTGTGGCCGGTCCGGATCGGCCGTGGGCGCGGTGGATCGGCCAGCAGCTGGCCCGAGCCGGGTACCGCGTGGAGTACGACGAATGGTCCTGGCCGGCGGGCGTCAGTTTCATCGAGCGGATGGACCAGGCGCTGGCCCAGGCGGATCGGGTGATCGCCGTGGTGTCCCCGGCCTACCTGGGCGCGGAGACCTACGGACGGGAGGAACGCGAGGCCGGTCTGTTGCTGGGGCATACCCGGAAGGGGGTACTGGTGCCGATACTGGTCGCACCCTGCGAGCTGCCACCGCTGTTAGGCCGGCTTTCCCACATCAGCCTGCTCGGGTTGGACGAAGAGACGGCCCGGTCCGTGCTGCTGGACCGGCTCGCGGACCCTGCGATGCCGACGCGGGACATGCCGTTTCCCGGCCCCCGACCAACCTCCCCGGATGAGCAGCGGGCGGGCGAGTCGGCGGTGGCGTTTCCCGGCCGGTGGCCGGAGGCGCCGACCGCCCCGCCTCGGCCGGACAGCTTCACCGGCCGGCGGAACCTGCTCCAGCAGATACGCGGGTGGGCCGCAGGGATTGCGGCCATCATCATCACGGTGGTGGTGCTGCTGGCTGTTGTGGTCTGGCCCGGACCGTTCGAGGGCGCACACGGCTGCGACGGCACGGGGAAGGCCGTGTGGGCGATGCCGTCGCAGGACGAGTGCATCGGTTACAGCGACGGGACAGGACAGTTCTTCGGTGAAGATAAGCGTCTCCGGACCATGGAACGGTTGGTATTCCAGGAGAATCAATGCGCTGACAAACTGCGTGATGCGCCGCCGAACAACTTCCCACACCGGCCGTACGTCAGCGTGGTCTACCTGGCCGCTCTCACCCCGGACGGGCCGCTCCGCGACCTGGATTCCCTGCCTCGTGCTGACGAACTGGAAGGCATCTTGCTCCAGCAGATACGTCAGAACGGTGCGCTCGCGGCGGACGGATCGTGCCTACCCGCCGCAAGTATGACCGCGCCGATCCTGCGGGTCATCATTGCTAATGGCGGTAAGAACATGCGGCAGGTAGAGACCGTCGCGAGCCGTATCACCGCACTGGCCCGCCAGGATCCGAGTGTCGTCGCCGTGATCGGTATGGACCGCAGCACCGACCAGACCGCACGGGCGATCGCGCAGTTCGGAAACGCAGGCCTTCCCGTGGTGGCCTCGACGCTGTCCGGTGACGGCCTCGAGCGGCAATCTCCGCTGTATTTTCAGATGGTGCCATCGAACGCGCGGGAGGCCCAGCTGATCGCCGCCTATGCGGAGCACGAGAAGAAAACCCGGGTCAGTGTCTACTACCCGCGCAGCGCCGCGGGTAGCGGCGACCTGTACGTCAGAACCCTGGTCGCGGACCTGCGCATAGAATTCATCGGAAAGCAGATCGCCTTCGAGGACGAGGCGTGGGACGGACCGACGTTCTCGAAGAAACCCGATGCTCCGACAGCCTGCACGGATACCTCCAACAGGATGATTTTCTTTGCCGGTCGGGCCGCGGACTTCGGCGATTTTCTGTCCGCTATGCGGGAGAACTGCCCGGCGGGTGGGCAACCGGCGCCGATAGTGGCGGGTGACGCCGTCCACCGGTATATGGTGCAACCCCCGAAAGACGATATCCCGGCAGGAACGACGATCTCCTTCGCCTCCGAGGACGCGGGCATCGAGCTCACCCAGCAGGGCTGCTTCCACGGCACGGTGGACCGTGCCAACCCGTACGCCCCCCAGGCGCTGCGGGACCTGTGCCGCGACATGGGCGAGTTCTACCGGTCGCAACACCTGCAACCGCCGCCGGAGCGGTGGCCTGGCGAGTGGGTGGGTTTCGGCTACGACACCGCCGGGATCATCGTGCTTGCGGCACGTACCCCATCCCCCGGCCATGACCAGCCGACCACAGTGTCGATCGTGTCGGAGCTGCAACGCACGCCGTATTACGGTGCGACCGGCACCGCCGACTTCACCACGTCGCACATCGCCACGAACAAGAAAGAAGTGATCTTCACGGTCGAGCTGGGCGACACGACGTCACTTCCCGCCTGCGTCTACGCCATCGACAACCGACCACCGCGGGAGAACTGCCTGTCCTGATCCACCCGCATCTCAGTGCCTGTCGCTGCCCGCCTGTCGCTGCCCGCCCGTCGCTGCCCGCCTGTCGCTGCCCGCCCGTCTCTGTCCCGGCCACCCTCCAGGCTCCCGCCGCGGGCCAGCCACCCGCTACCCCGCCGGGAAGACTCCATCCAAAACGGGCACTCCCACCAAGCCCAAGACCAGGCAGGCAGGCAGGCAGGCAGGTCAGACCACCAGTTCAAGGCCCTCCGGGGTTCGTGCCGGCCGGCGCCGTGCTGGTGACCACGTCCCAGATCGCCTGAGGTACCTGGCCGGCGATTGGGCCACTCACCCTTGCCGCTCGGCGTTTTTCAGGAGCGATTCGATGGGCACCTGCGGGTCCGCGAGCCTGCTTGCATCCACTGGTTCGCCGGACCGGACGAGGGCCTGGATCGGCTCGGTGACGTCCCAGACGTTGACGTTCATACCCGCGAGCACGCGGCCCCGAGCGAGCCAGAACGCGACGAACTCGCGCGTAGGGACATCGCCGCGGAAGACGACCTGGTCGTACCCACTGGGCTCGACATAGCCGGCGTATTCCATACCCAGGTCGTACTGGTCGGTGAAGAAGTACGGCACCCTGTCGTAGACCGCACTGCGGCCGAGCATCGCCCTGGCCGCGACCTGCGGCTGGTGCAGCGCGTTGGCCCAGTGTTCGACTCGGATGTGTCTGTGTAGCAGAGGATGGAAGGCATCGGCGACATCGCCCGCGGCATGGATGTCTGGAGCGGAGGTCCTCAGCTGCTCGTCGGTGACGATGCCGTTGCCGACGTCTAGGCCTGCGGCTTGCGCAAGCCCGGTGTTGGGCACGATGCCGACCCCGACGATGACTGCGTCGGCCTCGATACGGGTGCCGTCGGACAGCCGGACGCCGTCCGCGGTGCCGTCGTGGCCGGTGATGTCGGTGACCTGCACGCCGAAACGCAGATCCACCCCGTGGTCACGGTGCAGGTCCGCGAAGACCTGAGCGACTTCGCGGCCGAGTACGCGCAGGAGGGGAAGTTCGGCTCTCTCCAGCACGGTGACCTCTACGCCGGCCGCACGGGCGGCGGCAGCGGTCTCCATACCGATCCAGCCCGCGCCGATGACCACGACCCTGGATGCGGACTGGAAGGCGGCCTTGATCCGGTCGCTGTCCTCGACCCGCCGCAGGTACAGCACGCCAGCGAGGTCCGCCCCCGAGACCGGGAGGCGCCACGGCGACGAGCCCGTGGTCAGTAGCAGCTTGGCGTAACCGATCCGGCTGTCGTCCGCGAGTGTGACCTCGTGCGCCGCAGGATCGACGGTAGTGACCGCCGTCCCCAGACGCAGGTCCACGTCATGCTCGGCATACCACTGTGGCGGATGGACGTAGATCTGCTCGCGCGGGTGTTTGCCCAGCAGGTAGCCTTTTGACAGCGGCGGCCGTTCGTAGGGCCGTTCGTTTTCCTCCCCGATCAGCACAAGCGGGCCGTCGAAGCCCTCTTCGCGCAGGGCCTGCGCGGCCTTGGCCCCGGCCAGACCTGCTCCGATGATCACATACGCGCTGTTCGCGGCCATAGCCAACTCCTTTGCTGGGCTGCGGGCTGGGCCCGCAGAGCGTCGGCAAGCTGTTCGCCAAACTGCTCCCAACCGGCATCAAACTTCGTCACAGCCCAGTACGCAGTTCGGAGGCTTCAACAGCGTTAGCGCTTCGGGTCGGCGGCTCCGGCTATGCGGGGCGATGGGAAAGCCGTGGAACTGCGTCCGCTGCTCGTTGGTGGAGGTGTCACGGTCCGTCCTGGCAGCCCTATGGACATGGAGGCGCACGGTAGGGATACCCGGTTTGGGGGATCCGATTGAGGATCAGGCGTTGTCGGAGACCTATGGTCGGGAGCACTCGGCGGAACGGCCGTTGTGGTTGGGGTCGTTGAAGTCGAGTATCGGGCATCCACCGGCATCGGGATCCGTGCCGGCCTCGTCCGTGCCGGGCTCGTCGCCGTCCGGGCCGGGCGTTTCGCCCAGGTAACTGGACGCGACGAGGTCATAGCGCCCGCCGAGTTCGTCGGCCGTACCCGCGACCCGCAGCCGGCCCCGGGACAGCACGTAACCCCGGTCGGCGACCGCGAGCGCCATCGGCACGTGCTGCTCGACGAGCAGTATCCCGCAGCCGGTGTCGTCGACGATCCGGCGCAGCACGGGGAGCAGGCGTTCGACGATGACCGGGGCGAGACCGAGGCTCATCTCGTCGATCATGAGGAGCGTCGGTTCGGTCGCCAGCGCCCGGCCGAGCGCGAGCATCTGCTGCTCCCCGCCGGACAGCAACCCGGCCGGGCGGCGCAGCAGGTCCTTCAACGCCGGGAAGTAGCCAAGGGCCCGCTCGGTGTGCGCGGACCGACGGCCGCCGGCGAGCCGCAGGTTCTCCCGCACGGTCAGGTCCATGAACAGGGCACGGTCCTCCGGGACGTGCGCGAGGCCGCGCCGCGCGATGGCGTCCGGGCGGGTATCGGCGATCGAACGGCCCTGGAACCCGATCTCCCCTCCGATTACCGGCAGCAGGCCGGAGACGGTCAGCAAGGTGGTCGTCTTGCCGGCGCCGTTCGGCCCGAGCAGAGCGACGATCTCACCGGCGTTGACCTGTAGGTCGAGCCCGTGGACCACCGGGATGCCGAGGTACCCGGCGTTGAGACCGCGGATGTCGAGCAGGGCGTCGGTCATGGTGTCGCTCCGCTCCCGGTCATCTCGGTCGAGCCGTTCGCCTTATCGAGGCCTGTGCGCCCGCCGGGCTCGTAGGGGCCGGCCGGCGTGCTCGCGATCTTGCCCGCGCCGAGCTCATCGGTCTCCTGCCCGGCGTCCCGGTCGGCAGCGGCGTCCTTGCCGGAACGGGTGCCGAGATATGCCGTGATCACCCGTTCGTCCGAGCGGATCTCCTCCGGGGTACCCCGGGCGATGATCTTTCCGAACTCCAGTACGTAGACCACGTCGCAGGTGCCGAGCACGAGGCCCATGTCGTGGTCGACCAGTAGCATGCCGAGGCCGTCGTCGGCCAGCCGGCGTAGTTGCATGCCGAGCCGGGCGCTCTCGCCGGTGTCCAGCCCGGCGGCCGGTTCGTCCAGGCAGACGAGGAACGGTCGGGTGGCCAGTGCCCGCGCGACCCCGACGAGTTTGCGCTGTCCGTGCGACAGCTCCGTGGGCAGCCGGTCGGCGACCGATCCGAGCTCGAGCGCGGCCAGCGCCTCGGCGACGGCGTCCACCTGCCGGCGGGCCGGTCGCACCGCGTCCGCGAAGAATGACCACCAGCGGGCGGGCTCGGCCGCGACCCGCAGGTTCTCCTCGACCGTCAGGTCGTCGAACAGTTCCACCGACTGCCAGGTGCGGCCGAGCCCGGACCGCGCGCGCCGGTGCGCCGCCATCCGGTCCAGCCGGGTCCCACCGAAGCGCACAGTACCGGCGCTGATCCGGGTGAAGCCGGTGAGGGCATCGAGGAGGGTCGTCTTGCCGGCGCCGTTCGGGCCGATCAGACCGACCAGTTTGCCGGGTTCGACGGTGAGGCCGACACCAGCCAAGGCGGTGACTCCTCCATAACGCACAGTCAGAGATTCGATCATCAGTGCCCCGGTCGAGGCCTCCGCGTCCGCCGAAGCGGTGCCGTGGAGACCTCCGACCGTCGACGCCGAACCGCCGGCATCGGCTGTCGATTCGGTCGCTCGGTACCTCCCACGACCGAGTCGCGGGTCGCCCGTGCCCGTGCTCGGGACCGTGTCCGTGTCCGTGCTCGGGACCGTGTCCGCGGGTGGATGTCGGCTCAGCCGGTTCTCGGCCGCCCTGACGGCGCCGCGCAAGGCTCCTGCGATCCCCTCCGGGTTCTGGACCGCGGTCAGCACCAGGCCGATGCCGCCGATCAGCAGCGAGAACTCGCTGCCGACCCCGAAGGCGGTCTGCGTCGTGTAAAAGGCGACCCCACCGGTGGCCAGCAACCCGCCGATCACCGCGCCGCTCACGCTGGTGATACCGCCGAGGTAGGCGAAGGCCAGCACGGCGAGCGAGGTGAAGACGTCGAAGGTGGGGGCGGTCAGCGAACCGTACTGATAACCGATCATCGCTCCGGCGACTCCCGCGATGAACGACGACAGCCCGAAGGCCAGGATCTTCGTCGCTGCGACGTTCACGCCGGCGGCCGCGGCCGCCCGCTCGTTGCCGCGGACGGCGAGCATGCGAAGGCCCGAGGTGCCGCGCCGCAGGTTGGACACGGCGAGACCGAGTAGCACCACGATGACCAGCACGGCCAGCCCGAAACCGGCGCTGGGCAGCTTCCCGTCGCCGAGGAGGAAGGGGTCGTTGGGGCCGAAGCGCAGGCCGAACAGTGACGGCGAGTGCACCGGCGCGCCGGCGCCGCCCTTGCCCTCCACCCAGTCGTTCTTGAACACCAGCTCCTCGATGGCGACAGCGGCCGCCAGCGTCACCACCGCCAGGTTCACCCCGCGCACGCGCAGCGCCGGCACCGCCGCGGCGGCACCGAATACCGCGGCGACCAGCGCGGCCAGCAGCGGGGCGATCGGGAACGGGACGCCTGCGCTGTCGGCGAGCTTGCTGACCGCGAAACCGGCGACTCCGGCGATCGCCATCTGACCCAACGAGATCTGGCCGACGAAACCGACCAGCAGCACGAGCGACAGCGACAGCAGGACGCCGATGAGACTGTTGATGATGGCGCCCCGCCAGCCGAAACTCAGCGTGCACAGGGCGATGACCGTGACCGCGGTGGCGACGCCTGCCCGGGGCGCCACCCCGCGAGGAGTGGGGGAGAAGGGCAGCCGGGCCACGGCCGCCGAGCCGCGTACCGGCAGGCTCCGGCCCCGCACGAACATGATTCCGACGATGACCACGAATGGCAACGCCTCCCGCACCCCGGGCAGGGGCTGCCCGCCGACATGCGGCCACCAGGTCCTGGTCTCAACGAAGGTGACCAGCGAACGCGACATCCCGAAGCCGAGACCGGCCAGCGCCGCCACCCCGAAGGAGGTGAAATCCCCGACGAGTGCCGCGCCGAGCGCGGGGATGACCGCGAGGGTGAGCACGGTGGGCTCCAACGGCAGCAGGCCGCGCAGCAGGATGCCGATCGTCCCGGCGAGCACCGTGCCGATCACCCAGGTTGCGCCGGCCTGCCGGGACGGGGAGATGCCCAGCAGCAGAGCCCCCTTCTCGTTGCCTGCGGCGGCCCGGGTCGCCAGGCCGAACCGGGTGAACCGGAAGGCCGCCCACAGTCCGGTGGCGGCCAGCAGGGTCAGGCCCGCCAGCACGAACCGGTCGTAGGGCACCCGCGCGCCGAACAGGTGTGTGGTCCCGGTGGGCAGCACGCTGGGCACGCTCGGTCCGATGTCGCCGCCGAACCGGCGCACCACAACGGCCTCAAGGGTGAGCATCACGCCGACCGAAGCGATGATCTTCGCCAGCGGTGGCGCCGAGGACAACGGCCGGAACACCCAGCGGTGGAACAGGTAGCCCAACCCCGCCGCGGTCCCCAACGACAGCAGCGTCGCCGGCCAGAACGGCATCGGGCCGCCGAGGCTGATCGACGTGGGCCAGTCCGGCAGGTCCCAGCTCGCGCCGAACCAGCCGGCGACCCCTTCGACGAGGGCGAGTGGGTTCGGCAACGGGGGCACGAACCACGCGCCGTTCACCCGCAGGTCGGTATAGAGGTATGCGGTGTACATCGCCATCGCACCGGTGGCGACGTTCACCGTCCCCGAGCCGCGGTAGGTGAGGACGACGGCGAGCGCGATCGCGCCGATGAGCGCGCCCTCACCCAGGCCGAGGACAAGGAACAGGAGGGTCTGGCTCAACGGGTCGCCCTTCCGTCGCTGTAGGTGCCGTAGCCGGACGGGAACCGGCCTGCCTGACCGGTGTCAGTCGCGAGCCAGGCCGTTGAGGTACTGGCCGCCCGTCGAGTCGATGACCGACTTGCCCTTCACCTGGTAGACGCGCACCAGTGCGTCACACAGCGATGGGAATCCGGTAATCGAACCGCACTGGACCTGCGGCGCCACGACCGGCACCGGACCCCGGAAGGCCTTCACCGCGGCGCGGATCGTGTCCGGGGAGAGCTTGTCGTAGCCGACACCCTGCAGGATCTTGGCGATTGCGACGACCGAGCCGAACTCCGGAACCGAGAACGCTCCGCTGTTCTTGTCCTTCCCGTACCGGTCGAACGCGGCGAGGGTGTTGCGGACGTCCACGTTGGCGGTGTCCGCCGGGTCGGCGCCCACCTCGACGATGTACCAGCCGTCGATGGCGCTGGCCGCGGCCTTACGCACGTCCGGACCTTGGCAGTTGCCGACACCGACGACCGGCTTGTTCACGCTGAGCTGCTGCAGTGCGTTGGCGACCTGGATGCAGGTCGACCCGGCGCCGAGCACCATCACGACGTCGGCCTTGTCCGCCCCGGCTGCGGTCAGCGGAGCGACCGCGTCGGTGGCGGTGATGCCGACCGGCACCTCGGAGAGGCTGATCCCGGCGGCGTCGAACTGGGGCTTGATCAGGCCCTCGATCGCACTCTTCAGGCTGGGCAGGTCGACGTACACCGCGGCGACCTTCTTGGCCTGCGGAAACGTCTTGCGGGTGAAGCTGGCCATGCCGGACAGCACGCCGGGTGAGCCGGAGGCGAAGAAGTAGGCGTCGCTGGCATTGAACGCGCCCTGGGTTGCCGGAAAACCACCGATGATCGGTTTCTTTCCGGCGAGCGTGGTCCAGATCGGGCCGTCCCCCGACGAGAGTGTGCCGGTACTGACCATGTTGATCGAGCTGTCGTTGAGGAACTGCTGCGCGCAGCTCTGCGACTTGGCCGGGGTACCGTCGGTGAAGCAGGTGGCGAGCTTGAGCGGATGTCCGCCGATGCCGCCGAGTTCCGCGTTCACATAGGTCACCGCCACATTGGCCCCATCGGTCAGGTCCGGATAACCGACCTCACCGCCCTGCTGGTTGATCAGGCCGATGGTGACCGGCGAGAGGCTGGCGTTGGCGGCGTTGGCGGCGTTGCCGGAGGCCGCACCGGTCGCCGCCGGTGCGGAGCCGGCCGATCCGGAGCTGCCACATGCTGCCAGCGCGACGGCTGTGGCGGTGACCGCGATGCTCACGCGGATGGGTAAGTGACGGGCGATCACGGGCGTTCCCTTCAGGTTCGGTCAACACCCTGTCGCCGTGAACCGCTCGGTGGCGGGCCGATCGGTCGGCGACGAGGAGGTCGAACTGGCGCATGGAGAGCTGGGTCACATCTGTGCGGGCGGGACGCTAGCAGTGCCGCGTTCATCATGTAAAGAAGAAAATTGGATGCGATAGAAGGAACGTCGCTCATCGGCGGTAACGCAGTAACGCGCCGTTTTTCGTGCCCGCGGCCTTGCGTATCACGGGTGACCGTGTGACCACTGGCGGACCTTCGTTCACCATAGGTACTATCGGTGTCTATTCGACTACTATTTGTAGTATTTTCTCTTGGCGGGTGTAGTCGGGCGCACGGGCTTCCCGTCATCCGCACTTCAGGCCCGGGTGGTCGTCTAGCGGGCCTCTAAAAAAATATGGGCAGTCTTTACAGCTCGGAGCTGGGCATCTACTGTCACGGACCACATCGACACAGGCCACCATGGCCGTCACGAACAGGGGTGGAGCATGCAGCGCACCGCCAGGGGCCGCTACGAGACATGGTTGGACGACCCGGACTTCACGGTGGATGCCGAGGGTGGCAGGTGGGCGGGATTCTTCTTGGGTGACGAGGAGGACGGGCCGGCGGTGTTCCCGATGGAGGTCACCGCGAACTACCGTTTTCCCATCCATTACCACAAGACGCACTATATGTCGATTATTCTTCGTGGATCGCTCAAGGTCGGCACGAAATGGTATAAAGAGGGCGATATTCGCCTACAGGAAAAGGGCTCGGTCTACGGTCCCGAGGAAGCCGGCCCCGAGGGCTGCTTCATGTTGAACATCTTCGCGGATCGCCGCGGCTTCATACCGAGCCTGTTGGGGGCGCCGGACGACGCGCCGCCGATCCACGTCGAGCCGCACATCCTGCTGAGCCAGGTGTGGAACGCCCTCGCGACCGCCCCCGAGGATGCGGCCACCTCACCTGCGCCGGCCTCTGCCTCGACGTCCACCTAACCCGGACCCGCATGACCGGACATGTCATGCCGCCCGGCCAGGGCTACCGGGATGTCGTCGCAGGGACTGCCCGTTGTGGCATTCGGCCGGTGGGACCGTCGTGGGTGCGGCCCACCGCACGATTACGGCACGGCTACCGGCGGTTGACAACGACGCAGCAGTGGCTCGGGGCACCGTTGATGATCGCGGCGGTGTCGCGATCGCAGCCGATACCTTCCAGCAGGCCCTCGACGAACTGCTGGTTGATCAAACAGACGACCTCCGGGGCGTTCCGGGCCAGCGCGGAGAACGGGCAGTTGCGCAGGCGGATGACCGACCCGTCATGAACAGGTTCGTAGCCGAGGCCGTCCGCGGCGGCGAGGAACCGCTGGAGGACGCCCGCAGCCTCATCCTCGTCCGGATGACGGACCTCTCGTGCGGCATCACGCGCGGCAAGGCCGTGGCCGGCTGCCCGGCCCTCTTCCCTCGCCGCACGCAACGCCACCCGCTGCGCCTGCGGATCGGGGCTGTCGGCGATGGCCCGCGCGAGGATCCGGCCGGCGAGGTCATACCGCCGGACCGGAACCGACACCTGCACCGAGGCCGTCCCCGGCCGGTATCGCTTGCTTGGCCGACCGGCGCCGGGGCCGACCCGTCCAGGTGGGCGGGCATAGTCCACCTCGACGAGGCCGACCGCGGCCAGCCGGTCGAGATGGAACGCGGCGATGGAACGCGCAACCCGGTGCTCGACGGCGACCTCGTCCCTGGTGACAGGATGCGCGGCGCGGCGCACCGACTCGTACATCGCCCGTCTCCTGGGATCACGCAGCGCCTCGATCGCATCCCACGAGGTATCCACGGCCGTCCCTGACACGCCGGCTGTGGATACCTCGCCGGCCGTGGACCCTTCGTCCTGGTCAGCCGAGGGGCGCTTCAGGTCCGCGTCGCCAAAGATCATACGCTCCACGTCACCGTCCGCATTCGGCAGGTACCTACAATCCTTTTAAAATATATCTCAGTCAGCTTTACAAACGAACGGTGGCTCCAGCCGTTCGCCACCTTCTCGCGGCCGTCACACCGCGTTGATGCAGGTCGGCCGACCAGTCGTCGAGCTGGTCACCCGTCGGATCGGTGCGTGCCGGCATGCCGTCCGTCGCCAGCGTGTTGTTCGCTCAGCGAAGTTCGCTCAGTGAACTATAGTTCGCTTTGTTGTCGTGCAGGGGTGCGGTTTCGTGGCCGGGCACTGTCAGGAGTCCACTCGATCGTGAAGGAACGCCGTGTTGCCCGGTGAGGTGTCCTCCGTCCGGCGGTCCGTCCCGACCGAGATCGTCGGCCCGTTGGAACGTGGACTGGCGGTACTGCGTGCGGTGTCGCTGCAGGCCGAGGGGCGCACGATAGCGACCGCGGATCTGGTGCGGGCCACCGGTCTTGCCCGCTCGACCGTCGACCGGGTCCTGGCGACCCTGTCCAGGTGCGGGTTCATCCGGCTGAACGGCCGTGACACGGCGCTTGCTCCCGCCCTGACAGCCCTGGGCAACGCCTATCTGTCCTCGTCCGGGCTGCCCGACCTGCTCGCGCCGTACGCGGACCGCCTGGCGGAGATGTTCGACGAGTCGGTCTCGGTCGCAGTACCTGATGGTGACGGGGTCCGGTTCGTCAGCCAGTTGGCACGGCGCCGGACGATGTCACCGGTCTTTCGGGTCGGTGACCTGCTCCCGGCCGAGCGGTGCGCTCCCGGAGCCCTGTTCGCCGCGGAATGGGACGACACCGAGTGGTCGGCGTGGCAGCGCCGGCTGGCGGCTGATCCGGGCTGTGCGGGGTTTCCGGTTCTGCGCCGGGCACGGCCCCCTGGTGATCCCGACGCCGTCGGCGCCATCCCCGACGCTTCACGCCTTCGGCACCGCGCCGCCGCGGTGATGGCGGGTGGGCACGCGGTCGACGACCAGTTGGTGGACGCCGGGCTCGTCGCCGTGGCCATGCCGGTCCGCGACGTCGTCGGTGTGCTCGGTCCGGCTGGTCGAACGGTCGCAGCCCTCAGCGTCGTCAGCCACACCAGCAGACACAGCGCCCGAACGCTCGCCGACCACGTCGTCGGCGAGCTGCGCGAGGCCGCCCGGCAGGCACAGGACGCCGTCGCCGCGGACGGTGGTCATCCGGTGCGCCGGGTGGATCCTGCCGGGCCGAGTGCCGGACCCGTGGCCGCGGCCGTGAGCGCGGCCGTGAGCGCGGCCAAGGTGGAGCTCGGCTCCGGTTACCTGCAGTCGCTCGCCCGCGGGCTTGCGGTCATCACCGCCTTCGGTCCGTCGCTGCGCCGTCCCACTCTCAGCGAGCTCGCGCAGGCGACCGGCCTGCCCCGGGCGACCGTGCGGCGGGCGCTGATCACCTTCCGGCAGCTCGGGTACGTCCGAGCGGACGGCAACCGGTTCTGCCTGCTGCCGCGGGTGCTGGAACTCGGCTATGCCCCGCTGACCGGGCTGTCTCTCGGCACCCTCGTCGAGCCACATCTGACACGTCTGGTTGGGCAGGTCCACGAATCGGCGTCGGTGTCGGTGTTGTCCGGTGACGACATCCGGTATGTGGCGAGGGTGCCCACGGTGCGGATCATGAGTGTCGCGATCGCCGTGGGCACCCGTTTTCCCGCGTATGCCACGGCCATGGGGCGGGTGCTGCTTGCCGGTCTCCCCGACGCCGACCGCGCGGCATACCTCCAGCGGGTGCGCACCGAACCATTGACCCGTCACACCGTCACCGATGTCGGACGGCTCGGGCGGGCGCTCGACGAGGCAGCCCGGGACGGCTACGCGCTCGTCCGCGAGGAGCTGGAGGACGGCTTGCAGTCGATCGCCGTGCCCGTGCGCGATCGGGCCGGCCGGGTTGTCGCCGCGGCGAACGTTTCCACCCATGCCGCGCGGGTCTGCGCGGTGACGGCGCGTGAGGTGTTGCTACCCGCGCTACGTGCCGTCGTCGCGGCGATCGAGGCCGATCTGTACGCGGTCACGGCGTACAGCCCGCCCGTACTGGTGTGACCGTCGCATCCCGTCCGACGCGACGGGGTCCGAGGTCATGCCGTCGCGGGTCTGCGCTCGGTCGGCTCCTCGGCAGGTGGTAGCCAGGTGCCGGAACCGACCACCCGGCCGAGCATCGTGAGGAACGCCGTCTGCTCGTCGGGCGTGAGGGCACCGAGAATGACCCCGTTCATCGTCTCGGTGCGTTCCGCCACGGTTGCGTGGACGCCTTCGCCGTGGCGGGTGAGCCGGAGCAGGTTACGCCGGCCGTCCAGAGGGTCCCGCACCCGTCTGACCAGGCCGCGTTGCACCAGCCTGTTGACGACGTCCGCGACGTTGGAACGGTCGAGGGACGCGCGTTCCCCGAGGGTCTTCTGGTCGATCTCCGGTTCGACGATCAGACAGTTGAGTACGGCGAACTGCGGCGGTGTGGTCTCCTCGGAGACCATGGCGTTCCAGAGCTGGTAGGTGACCTGCTGGAGTCGCCGAGCCAGATGGCCGGGATGCGTGCTCAGGTCGACGCCGGGTGAACCGGTACGTGGGCCGAGTCTGCCCGGGGTCCTGTCCAGAGGTCATCGTCCGTTCGAAGATCGTGCGTCCGAGGGTTGGCTACCTTCGCCGAGACGACATCGTAAGCCGGAGGCAGAGGTACCCGGCGGTATAACCGCAGCCTGCGCAATGCGGTCCTCCGACGCTGTGGACGGGCGTGGCCGACGGGTTTACGCCGGGCCCCGCCACCGACCTCTTCGGAGTACTTGACGTCCGGCGTGACGGATGCGACGATCCTACTTATTCAGTATACGGATTATCTCATTGTAAAGATTACCCTGGCATGTTGATTGTTCCGACGGTTTTCCGAAAGTCGGGACTCCAGATTGTTTCCCTGGTCGGTGCCAGTCGGTGATATTCTCCATTCCCGCGCCCACGCTGAAATAATCCGAACTGCACCGGGAGGGGCGGATGAATCCATTTCCATAGAACCAGTGGTATGTGGCGGCATGGGGCCGCGAGATCGGTCGGGAGCCGCTGGCCCGAACGATCTGCGGGGAGCCGATCGTCTTCTATCGTTCGCTCGAAGGTGATGTCGTCGCGCTGCACGACCGGTGCGTCCATCGCCATTACCCGTTATCCATGGGGACCGTGCGTGGAAACAACCTGGAGTGCGGCTACCACGGTTTCACCTATGACTGTTCGGGTATCTGCGTGTTCGTTCCCGGCCAGGACCGGGTACCGCGGACGGCGCGGGTGAAGAGCTATCCGGTCGTCGAACAGGCCAACTGGGTGTGGGTCTGGATAGGGGACACGGCGAATGCCGCCGCCACGCCGGTCCCGGACAACCACTGGCTCGACGACCCCGGCTGGACCGTGATCGGTGACATGGTACCGTTGCCCGCACGATACCAGCGAGAAGTCGACCGGGCTGTCATCACCCATAGACCGCTGGCAGGACATCGAGTACCGCCCGGTGTGTTCCTCTGTGTTGCACTCCCGGATCGCGCCGGCCGGCGTGCTGCCGGGAGAGGACGGCGACGGTCGCGCCGCGCAGGTGAAAGTCCTGTACGGGATCACTCCGGAGACCGAGCACAGCACCTTCGATTTCTGGGCCGTTGCCCGGGACTTCGCCCTTGGCGATGCCGAGGTGTCAGATTTTCTCGAGCGGAAAAGCGGAAAATCCGGCGTGGCTCGGGCCGCCGACCTCGGGCCACCCACACCGAGGACTGCCTGGAGTTCGACTACGACGCGTTTCGGACAACTCCGCCACCAGGCCCGACAGGTCCGGTTGCACGGCGGACGGGTGATCCCGGCCGCCGTGCAACCGGCGACGATTTCTTGCAGGTCGACATCGCGGCCCCGCGGGGTCGCTGAGAGCAGGGCCTTGCTGAATGCGGGTGGCGGGTGGCGGTCCCCTTATGCGGCCTCGTCGTGTACACCGTCGTCGAGGACGAAGCCTTGGAGTATCCCGACAAGTTCTTCTGCCCGTTCGAAGACGACCAGATGCCCGCTGTCGATCTCGGCGTACCGACTGCCTGGGATGGACTCGTGCAGGAGTCGTGTCCGCTCGACCGGGATGACCTGGTCGCGGGTGAGCCCGACGACCAGTGTCGGTGCAGTGATCTTCGGTAGCAGTTCCCTGATGTCAGCGCGCAGATCCAGCTCCATGTGCTGGCGCATGCCGGGTGTGATCGGCGGGGCGCCGGCGACCAGCTGACCCACGCCTTGCTCGCCGATGGTGGTGAGGAACGCGGGGCTGAAGCAGCTGAGCTGGAGAAACCGGTTGAACAGATCGTGATCGGTACGCTCCAGGCGCTGCCACAGGTCGATGGCCAGCTTGTGACGGGCGTCGTCGGGGTCCGGCCACCCGGCTATCAGGACCAGACGGCGAACCAGCTCCGGCCGGGTGGCGGCGACGGTGGCCGCGACGACGGCACCAAGCGAGAAACCCACGAGGTCGACCGGCCCCTCGACCGCGGCGTCGGCGGCCGCGGCGATCTGTCCGGCGAGTAACTCGACGGTGAGCGGAGTGCCTGCATCCGTCGTCTCCCCACTGCCGGCATAGTCAGGCAGGACGACGGTGTGGTGGTCGGTGAAGGCGCCGACCAGATGCCCGAAGTTCATCTGGGCTGGAACCCCGGTACCGGCGACGAACACCAACCCGGGCCCCTGCCCCGCAGCGGTGTAGTTGATGGATGTACCACAGGCGGAGATCGTGGGCATGTCAGCCCTCCCTTGCTTGTTCGTGTTTCCACTACGAAGGATCGGCGTTTATAAAGGATCGGCGTTTACAAAAGATCGGCGTTGTGGTGAGCGGTGCGGCGAACACGTCCCGACCGGACAGGCCCTAGAACCGCAGCACAGGCTTGATGATCTTGCCGGCCCTGGTGTCGTCGACCGCGTTCTGGATCTCACTGAACGAGTATTCGCTGATCATCTTTTGTAGGGGTAGCCGTCCTGAACGCACGAGGTCGACCAGAACCGGGATGAACCGCTCGGTTTCGCTGTCACCGAGGGTGATCCCCACCACGTGGCGCCCCGGAAGCATCGCGTTGACGTCCAGCGGGACCTCCGACCCGAATGGCGGAGCGCCGACGATGACGACGGTCCCTCGGGCAGCCAGCGAGTCGATCGCCGTCCGTAGCACGGCGGTGCTACCGGTCGTCTCCACCACACCGTCGATCCCGGCGCCACCGGTGATCGCCGCCAGCTGTCCGGCCACGTCTCCTTCATCGGCGTTGACGGTATGGGTGGCGCCGAGTTCGGCCGCCAGCGCCAGCCTCGCAGGTAACCGGTCAACGGCGATCACCCGGGTTGCCGGTGTCAGCGCGGCGGCCATCACCGCGGACAGGCCCACCCCGCCGGCCCCGGTCACCGCGATCGACGCGCCTGGACGGGGGCGCAGAACGTTCCAGATGGCGCCGGCACCGGTCTGGACGCCGCAGCCGAGCGGAGCGATGAGTTCCAGCGGGACGCGGTCGTCCACCTTGATGACGCTACGTTCGTCAACGAGGGCATGGCGGGCGAACGAGGACTGCCCGAAGAAGTGCCCACCGATCTTCTCCCCGGCTCTGCTGATGGTTGCCGAACCGTCGACGCGGGTACCGCCGAGGAGATTCAGCGGCAGCCAGGCTTCGCAGTACGCCGGGTGGCCGTCCCGGCAGTTTCCACACCGGCTGCATGAGGTGAACGACAGCAGGACGTGGTCGCCGGGCTGCACCCGGGTGACGGCCGAGCCGACTGCCTCCACCACACCGGCGCCCTCGTGCCCCAGGACGCCGGGTAGTGGGAACGGCAGGCCGCCGCCGGCCACACTCAGGTCGGTGTGGCACAGCCCGGCGGCGACCATCCGGACCACGACCTCGTCGGGGCGCGGGTCGTCGAGTTCGACCAGGGACAAGGTGAAAGGCGCGCCGCCTGTCTCGACAATGGCCGCTTCTGTTACTGTCATAATAACTCCCCTGTCAGGTTCGAAAGGCAGGAACACGTACCGCCGGATCAGCCCAGTGGAATGACGACGGACTTGACCTGGGTGTATTCCGCGAGCGCCTCAGGTCCGTACTCCCTGCCGTAACCGGACTGCTTGTGGCCACCGAACGGGATCGCCGGGTCCAGCAGCGCCCAGCTGTTGACCCAGACGATGCCCGCCTGGAGTCTGGCTGCGACCCGGTGCGCCTGCGAGACATCGCCGGTGTGCAGACCGGCGGCAAGCCCGTACGGCGTGCTGTTGGCGAGCGCGATGGCCTCGTCCTCGGTATCGAATGGCTGGACGGTCAGCACCGGGCCGAAGATCTCCTCTTGGACGAGCCGGGAGTCGTTCGACAGACCCGTGACAACCGTCGGGGCGTAGTACGCCCCGCCGAGATCAAGCCTCTGCCCGCCGGTCACGATGCGCGCCCCGGGCTCTTCGCGGGCGATCCGCACATACTCCTCGACCTTGGCCAGGTGCCGCTTACCACCCATCGGTCCGACGACGGTGGACTCCAGGAACGGATCGCCGACCGGTACCTGCGCGGCTCCGGCCGCGACCGCCTCGATGACCGTGTCCAGCAGCGGCCGTGCTACCAACAGCCGGGTGATGCCCATGCAGAACTGGCCGGTGTTGAACACGAATCCCGATATTGTCGCGCCGACCGCGGCCTCGACGTCGGCGCCGTCGAAGATCAGATACGGCGCCTTGCCGCCGAGTTCGACGGTCACCGGCTTGAGGAACTGCCCGGCGAGGCCCGCCACCGTCCGCCCGACCCCGGTCGATCCGGTAAAGGCGATCTTGTCGACCAGGGGATGGCGGACCAGTGCCTCGCCGACCTGCGCGCCGCCGGTCACGACGTTGACCACGCCGTCGGGTATCCCAGCCTCGGCGAACAACTCGGCCATCCGCAGCGCGGACAGCGGGGTGTCCTCAGCCGGTTTGTGCACGATCGTGTTTCCGGCCGCGAGCGCCGGAGCAATCTTGCTGTTGGAAAGAATAAGAGGGAAGTTGAACGGCGTGATCGCTCCGACGACGCCGATCGGTTCCGGTCGGGTGTAGGCCATCGAGGGGATTGGAATCGTCCGCGTCGCCCCTTCGAGGTTCTGCGCTTGCGAGGCGAAGAACTCATACTGCTGGACGACCGTGCTGACGTCGATACTGCGGGAGAATATGATCGGCTTGCCGACGTCCACGGATTCCAGGAGCGCCAGTTCCTCGCCGTGCTTGCGTATCAGGTCCGCGACGCGCAGGAGGATACGGGCGCGCTCCCGGCCCGGCATGCGGGCCCACGGTCCCTCGTCGAATGCCGCCCGGGCCGCCTGGACCGCGGCGTCTACGTCATCGCCGTTGCCGTCGACCACGGTGGTGACGGCCTGCCCGGTCGACGGGTCGAGGACCTCCCGGCGGCCGTTGCCCTTACCCGTGCGCCATACGCCGTTGATGAAAAGCCGGCCCGGCTCCACCGCCGGCCGGTGAACCGCTCCTCCCTTCTCTGCGATGATCGTTGTGGACAGCGACCGATCGCTCCCCGCGGTTTCGATCTGATCAATACTCATCCCAGCTCCAGGTGCCTCGGATAACGGTGTATGAACGGTCGATTCACAGGAGTTTGTGCTGTTCGTCGGTCAGGCCGGCGAAGGTGTCTCAGGGAAGGACTGCGTGAGGACGGCCAGGAACACCGGATGTCCGGTAATCACCGCATACCGGGGTCGATCTGGCGCCGATCGTCTGCGCCACACCGAGGACTATGCCCCCGGCGAGTGTCCCCCATAGCGAACCGAACCCGTCGAGTACCACAGCTTCGAAGGCATGGACCAAAGGCGTGGACTAACGGTGACGGCCCGCTGGGGAGTCGACTGCGAATTCTTGTATAAGATCTCGACGGAGTAGTTCGTCCCACCGATGGCGGGCCCGTTTTCCAGTGCCTCCCGGACAAGGGAAAGAACATGCGGTCGGATTCGCCCAGGCCGGCGGCGAATCCCGTCCCCAGGGCGACAAAGCCAATTCCGATCTTCTTCGGGTCACTTCTGTCGCGGCCACCGAGCACAAGTGCTCCCGTACCCGCCCCCGGTAGAAATCGCCGTCGGTCCAGCGGTGCGGGTAATTCCGCTGAATCCATGCCCACCCCTTGGAGTCCATATCGGTACGTTGACGCTGCACACCCGCCTTCCAACTTCCTGCATCAGGGGGGCGGGAACCCGTAGGTCATGATCGGTATTTCTGGTGCGGAGCGGTTGCCGATCAGCGCCCGGGGTCTTGCCGATCGGTGTACAGTTCGACGCGAAAGTGATCAGTCGGGTGATCGGGAGTGGGCCAAGGCTGCGCGGTCATGCCTGTCTTCGCGGCGCGGGAGGCCTTGCGGAACTCAACCGGCCAAAGGGCTTGCGATCATGTATTCTCCCGCGCGCCCGGAGACCCCAGGAATCTTGAGGAGGCCGGCATGGCGACGGTCAGGTCGGACAGTCCGACAGCGACGGTCACCGGGGCATCCACGAACCCGCCAGGGTCACGCCCCGCCGGAACAACTCGAACACTCGCCGGACCCGCGGAGCTGGAATACTGGCGTCACACCGTCAACGCCGCGTTCGGCCCCCTGGAGCCGGTCCTGCGCGACGACCGGCCGTTCCACGCCGCACTTGACGTCGCAGACCTCGGCAACTTCTCGCTACTTTCCGTACGGGCAACGCCACACGATGTTGTGCGTGGACTCCAAGCGGCCGGAGCCGCGGAAGCGCGCTTTTTCAAGATCCTTTTTCAGGTCAGCGGCTCCGGAGTGCTGTACCAGAACGACCGTGAGTGCCTTCTCCGATCCGGTGATCTGGCTCTGTCCGACACCACCCGTCCGTACAGCCTGGGCCAACGGGAGAACTTCCACCTCTCTGCCCTGGTGTTTCCGTGTGACGCTCTGCCGTTACCCGCGGCGGTTGTGGAGAGGTTCACCGGTTGCGTTCTTCCGTGCCGGGACGGTGCCGGCGCGGTCCTGTCCGCGTGCATGAGGCATTTGCAGCAATACATATGCGAGCGTGGAGATGACGGTACGACGAGTCACCGGCTCGCCGCGGCCTGTATGGACCTGCTGGCCGCGACACTTGCCCAGTCGGGGGACTGCTCGACCGCGACACCGCGTGCCGCACGACGATTACAGATTGTCACCTGGATTAATGATCATCTGCAGGACGAGGACCTGTCCCCGGCGACGGTCGCCGCCGCAAACCACATTTCATCCCGCTATCTGCACCGACTGTTTGAAGATCAGGAAATCTCGGTCGCGTCCTATATCCGCGGCCAGCGCCTGGAACGGGTGCGAGAAGATCTTGAGGATCGGCTGCTTGCCAACCGCGGCATCAGCACGATCGCCGCACGGTGGGGGTTCTACAGCCAGCCGCACTTCACCCGGATGTTCCGCGA
>NZ_CAKKTK010000041.1:0-39117 GCF_920656135.1 Frankia sp. Cppng1_Ct_nod
GGATGGCCGCGCTCGATGTGATCCAGGAGTCCATGGACGACAGTGGATTGCCCTACCAGGAGGCCAAGGGCGATGCCGCCTTCTACGGCCCGAAGATCGACTTCATCATCAAGAGCGCGATAGGCACCGAGTACGCGATCTCGACCAACCAGCTCGACTTCCTGGCGACCGAACGCTTCGGCCTCACCTACCGCGGCGAGGACGCCAAGGACTATCCGGTATATGTCATCCATAGAGCTCCCCTCGGTTCCCACGAACGGTTCATAGCCTTCCTCCTGGAACACTACAAGGGAGCCTTCCCTGTATGGCTGGCCCCCGTCCAGGTCGTGGTGATCCCGGTATCCGAGAAGTTCACCTCCTACGCCGCACAGGTTTACGACCGTCTCATGTCGAGTCCGGTACGCAACGGCAGCCTTGGATTCAGGGTCGAGCTTGACGCGACTTCGGACCGAATGCAGAAGAAGGTGCGGAACGCACTGGTCAGGAAGATCCCACTTGTGCTTGTGGTAGGCGGGGCGGAAGAAGCAGCCGAATCAGTGGCTCTCCGAACCCGCAGTGGCGCGGACCTCGGTCAGGTCGGTCTGAGCGAGTTTATCGATGTGTTGCGCGCCGCCGTGGAGCAGCGCGATGACACGCCGTTCCAGCAGCACTTCGGCGGGGAATAGATCGGTCGCTCCCACCACCGACCGGTGACGACGCTGTTCCGCGCCACCCGTCAGTCGACGGCCTGGCTCGCTTCTGCCGAGCCAGGCCGGCACCGGACCGGTCTACCTGCCACCAAACCAGGGGCGCAGGTCAGACTGGCAGTGGTATCAGCAAGCGGCCGCAAGGGACGCGGAGTGTCGCCGCAGGGAAGAAGCTCGCGCCCGAGCGTATGAGCGTGCCACGTCAGAACCTGTCGATCCAGTTCCTCCACCAGCCGACATGTCCACGGTTAGGCGGGCAAGCCGGTAGCCGGGGGCGCCTGCTCCTATGAACAGCTGGCGGATCTTGCTGTGAGATCGGGGAAAATCGATCAGGCTTGTGGGTATTACGAACAGGATCTGGCGATTGCCGGGAGCCTGGCTGAGGCCGACCCGGTCAATGCCGGCAAGCAGCGGGACGTCATGATCTCACTTCTCCAGCTGGGCCGGCTGCTGTCCGGGACGGACGACCGCGAGCGCGGCAGGATGATGGTGAGTGAGGCTGCGGAGATCGCACGGCGGATCGGTGTCGACCTCGGCCTTTCCGGAAACCCGGCCCGGGACGCCGACCCCGGCGATCAGCCGGTCCGGCGTCGGCGTTGGCCTTTCGGCAGGCGTAGTTCTTGATGATCAAGATGGCGGCCTGTCGGAGCACCACCTGAAACCGCCGTTGATCCCTTACGCCCCATAACGTCATGGAGAACGGAAGGGTAGGGACTGACTGCTGCCGCGTACTTCAACGGGGCCAGGACGTCCTGGCGTTCGAGGTAGGGATAGTCGGCCAGAACCTCGGTGACGGACTATCTAGAAGATCTTGGCGAGAGTGCGCGGTCCGAGTTTTCGGCGATCGACGGTGTGTGGGCCCGTGGGTCCGGGCCCGCACGAGGTCAGTCCTCGGGGATCTCCTCCCACCACTGGCACCACCAGTCGCCGCCGACGAGTATCCGCAGCTTCGGGTGCCAGCAGTAGGTGATGTCCTTGTCGGTGTCGAGGTAGTACAGGCAGTTGTCGCACCGCTCGTCGCCGTTGGGTTTGCCACGCAGGATCGCGTCCTCGGCGAGATGACCGAGCTTCACGCTCAGCTCCTCGTCGATGGGCTTCGGCTCCGGCGCGCCGACGTCGTAGACGGGGGTGGTCTCGCTCAACTGGTTCCTCTCGGGCTGATGTTCTCGGTCTGGCAGTGTGACGTGCGACTGCGAACAGGCGCACAGGGCGCACAGGGCGTGCGGGAACCGCCCGGCACCTGACGAGATTGTCGGTCACTCTCCCGGTAGATGGCGAACCAGGTCGGTTCGGCGCGCCGCGGGCTCCTCAAGCCCGGACCTGCCCGGTAACGTCGGTGGGTGCGTATCGCGAGGTTCACAGATGGGACGGAACCGGCCTTCGGGATCGTGGAGGGGTCGGTCGGACGCGGTGAGGCCGCCGTGGCCACGATCACCCCCCATCCGTTCGGCGCGTTCAGTTTCACCGGCGCCCGGCATTCGCTCGGCGACGTGCGGCTGCTTGCGCCGGTTCTGCCCAGCAAGGTGCTGTGCGTCGGCAAGAACTATGCCGATCATGTCCGGGAGATGGGTGGGGACGCACCTTCGGGCAGTCCGATCCTGTTCCTGAAGCCGTCGACGAGTGTGATCGGCCCGGGTGACCCGATCGGGCTTCCCGCCGACAGTGAGCGGGTCGACTACGAGGGCGAGCTCGCGATCGTCATCGGGCGCCTGTGCCGGGACGTCCCGGTGGAACGGGCCCTCGACGTCGTCTTCGGGTACACCTGCGCGAACGACGTCACCGCTCGTGATCAGCAGCAGGCGGACGGTCAGTGGATCCGCGCCAAGGGCCATGACACGTTCTGTCCGGTCGGGCCGTGGATCGAGACCGACCTCGACGCCTCCGACCTGGCGATCCGTACCACCCTCGACGGTGACCTGCGGCAGGACTCCCGGACGAAGCTGCTGCTCCACGACGTCCCGTCGCTCATCGCGTACATGTCGGCGGCGATGACACTCCTGCCCGGGGACGTGCTGCTGACGGGGACGCCGGCCGGGGTGGGTCCGATGCGCCCCGGTCAGACCGTGGCTGTCACGGTCGAGGGGATCGGCACCCTCACCAACCCGGTCGTGGCGCGCTGACACGCGGCCCGGTCGCGGCGGGTCACCGGCCTGCCCGTCGCTCGGATGCGGTACAGTAGGGCTCGCCCGAGAGGGCGACCTTGGGGTATGGGGTAATTGGCAGCCCAACGGATTCTGGTTCCGTTAGTCTAGGTTCGAGTCCTGGTACCCCAGCTCAGATAGATCTCACTGTAGAGTGAGGTTCATCTGAACAGATAGGCACAGCTGGCCCCGTCGTCTAGTGGCCTAGGACGCCGCCCTCTCAAGGCGGTAGCGCCGGTTCGAATCCGGTCGGGGCTACACCAGCTGGACCAGTACAGAAGGCTCCCTGACCAGGAAGATCAGGTCAGGGAGCCTTCGTCGTCCAGATGTTTTTATAGCGGTGATCGCTAGCCGGAGTTTCCTGGCCGGAGGGTCGCGGGATCATCAGGCCCGGGATCCTCCGCGTCGTCCTTCCAAGTTTGCGATCAGCGGACAACCGTGAGACGGGGAAATGACGCGGGGTGGCGTGCCATCGCGCACTCCCGGCAGCTGCACGAGCTCGGGCCGCCGCGTCCGTGCACGATCTCACCCGGCTCGCCTCCGGTAGCCACAAGTCGAAGCTGAGGGCGTAGCCCGACGTGGGCCGCGACCCGGTTCGCCCGGTCCGGGGTCGCCGTTGCATCGGGGGCGCAGGCCGGGTCGTTCGTCGGTGCGACCGGCTGCGTGACGGGCGCGAGAGCGGTGGCGGGGATGGCGCAGGGTAGATCGACGGCGGTCGCGGCACTTGCGGCGGTCAAGGTCACAGGGGGCACGGTGTCCTCCTCACCGGGTGGCCGTCCGAAGACCACCTCGCGGACCACAGCCTGTCGAAGGCCGTACCAATAGGCCATGCCCCTTTGAGCCTGTTACCGACTGGTAAAGATGGTCTAGTCACGGGTAGGCATGCTCGCCATGTCACACCATCCTTGACGGCCATGGTGCGTCCGGATCCGATCGGTGGAGGATGACGCGGATGTCCACCGCGGCCCCCATTCCCGACCGTGCGCGGCGTCGCCACGGGAGTGTGCGAGCCGGCCGGGTCCATCGTGCTGAACGGACGCTTCCAGGTGATCGCACCGGTCCCGATTCCGCGGCCGGTGCCGAAAAGATCGGCGGCGGTTCCTGGGGGTGGGTCCCGCATGGGCGGGGTCTGCCCACGGAGGACTGGGTCGCCCGTCACCGGCTCCTTGCCTGGATCCTCACCCTTCACATCCCGGTCATCATCGCCTACGCCTCGTACGAGAAGTTCGGGGTCGGGGAGGGCCTCGCCTCGGCCTGCCCACCTGCGCTGCTGCTCGGCGCGGCCGTCGTCCCGGGCATCCGCCGGTTGCGGGCGCTCGCGGCCAGCCTCGGTCTGCTGTGCAGCTCCGTGGTGCTGGTGCACCTCTCACACGGACAGACCGAGATGCACTTCCACTTCTTCGTGGTGGTGGCGCTGATAGCCCTCTATGAGGACTGGGCGGTCTACCTGCTGGCCATCGCGTTCGTGTTCGGGGCGAACGGCGCGGTAGGGGACCGGATCCTCGCCAACAACCCGCCCGAGTCGCCCTGGGCATTCGCCGCGGTCAGCGCGGCGTTCATCTGTGCGCTGGCAGCCGCGCAAGTGATCTTCTGGCATTTCAACGAGCAGTCCCGTCGCCGGGCCGAGCACTACCGGTCCCAGCTCTACGAGGGTCAGCAGAGCCTGATGGCCCGGCTTGAGGAGACCGACCGCATCCGCAGTGACCTTGTCGCCACGGTCTCGCACGAGTTCCGGACGCCCCTGACCGGCATCCGCGGGACCCTGCTGACGATCAAACGTCGACGGGACAGGATGTCGCCGGCGCAGCTCGACGACATGCTCGACTCGGCCGTCAACTACTCCGACCGGCTGTCTCGGCTGCTGGAGAACATGCTGACGGCCGCGACCGCGACCGGTACGGAGGAGGACACCGTCGCGGACCTCCCCGAGGTCGTCAACGAGGTGCTGGCGACCCTGGCCTACTCCCCGGCGACCGCGGCGAACGTGAGCATCGACGTGCCGCCCCAGCTGTCCGTGCGGATGGCCCGTCAGGCCCTGCACCAGGTGGTGGCGAACCTCGTCGACAACGCCCTGGTGCACTCATGGCCCGGCGCCCCGGTCCGGCTCATCGCCGGCCGGGTGGGGGACGAGGTGGTTCTGCGGGTCCGCAACCCGGGCCCGGACCTCGATCCGGCCACGATCCGCCAGCTGTTCGAACCGTTCACCCAGCGGGACGGCACCGCGACCCGGGAGACCGACGGGGCCGGCATGGGCCTGTATGTCGTTCGACGCCTGGTCGAGGTCCATGGCGGGCGGCTGCGGATGTCGTCCGAGGACGGAGAAATCATCGTCGAGGTCGACATGTGGGCGGCGGTGCCTCGTCCGCTCGCCGCTGATCCCCAGTCGATGCCGGGCAACTGGATGGGTTTCGGCGGTCGGCCGGCGCTCGGCGGCCCGTCCCACACGCTGCCCATCGCGCGGGCGCTCGACCAGAGCGTGCAGCCGGGTCTACGGGCCGCGCCGATCTGGACGGACCGTTCGCTGCCGATCGACCGGTCCGGCTGATCAGCAGTTGTTCGCCTGCAACTTGAGGTTGACCGGCTGAGAAGTCCCGTAGCTGGTGCCCGAGGCGGGTGCCTGGGTGACGACGGTCCCCGTCGACTTGGAGCCGAGGCATTCGTACACGTACGGGATGTTGGAGAAGCCGAGCCCCTTGAGCGTCTTCGCCGCGTCATCCAGCGTCATCCCGACGACATTCGCCACTGTCGCGCAGTTGTTGGCCTGCAGGTACAGGTGCACCGGCGCGGTCAGGGCGGTCCGCGTCCCCGCGGCGGGGTCCTGACGCACCACGTTGCCGACGTTCGGTGACCGGTAGCAGTCATACTCGTAGGGGACGTTGCTGAAGCCGGCGTTGCGCAGGGTCGTGGTGGCATTGTCCAGCACCATGTCCCGCACGTTCGGCACTGGCGCGGCGCGCACCGGGTTCGCTGTGGACGGTGCCGCGGACGCCGCCGGGGCGCTGCCCGGGCCGGCCGGTCCGGGGCCGCCCTGGGCGGGGCCAGGCGCGGGATCGGATACCGGCGGGGAGAGCGTGGACGTGGGGTCCACCGTCGTGGCGGCGGGCGCGGGCCCGAGGGCGGCACCGGCGGGTGTCCCCGGGGGCGGCGTCGGGACATTCACCGCGGACGGGCGACCGGGCGAGTCGTCCCCGCCGTCGCCGAGGCCCGCGGCCAGAGCCCATGATCCGAGTCCGGCGAGCAGGACAGCCGCGACCACCGCCGCGATCGTCACCCGGGCACGGGCGGTCCATGCCGGTGCGCGGGTCCGAACCGGTGGGATCGGCACCCCGGTCGGCGGTGCGGTCGGCGGTGCGGCGGACGATCCGGCAGGCAGGGCGCCTGGCAGCGGGGTCTGGTGGGCGACAAGGGTCCGGAGCTGGTCCGGTTCGTATTCGGCTGGGCCGGCCGGTAGCGGGGGCGTCGCGTGGGGTCCGCTCACGTCCGGCCGCGCTGGTACGTCGGGGATGAACGGCTTCATTCGGGCGGTGTCGGCGTCCCTGCCGACCGCGGGTGGCGGCACCGGCGGGGCGTCCGGCACGGCGGTGGAAGCCGGGGACAGCATGGTCGGCACGTCGTCCACCTCCGTGGACCGACCAGGCGGGAGCGCGGCGGCAAGTACCGCTCGGGCCGCCTGCGCGCTCGCGGGCCGGTCGGTGGGACGTTTGGCGAGCAGCCGGCGCAGCGCGTCCCACAGCGGCTCGGAGAGACCGTCGATGGGTGGGGGAGCGTCGAACGCGTGGGCCCGCAGCATCGCGATCGGGTTCGGCGCGGTGAAAGGCGGCCGGCCGGCGAGCAGTTCGTAGAGCACGACCCCGGCGCCGTACAGGTCGGCGGCGGCGCTCGCCGGGGTGTGCTCGGCCAGCTCCGGTGCCATGTACATGGGCGTGCCGATCGCACCGCTGAGCCGGGTCACGGACGGCCCGTGGGTGAGCCGGGCGATACCGAAGTCGGTCAGCATCGCCCGCGGGCCGCCGGGGCCGGTGGCGTCGACCATGATGTTCGCCGGCTTGACGTCGCGATGGACGACACCGGCTTCGTGGACGACGGCCAGGGCGGTCAGTACCTGGCTGACCAGCTCGACCGCCTCGGCATCGGGCAGGCTGCCATGCTGGCGGAGATACCCGCGCAGGTCGACCCCGTCGACGAGGTCCATGACGATCGCGAGGGTGTTGCCCTCGGCCACGATGTCGCGGACCTTCACCAGGTGCGGGTCGTCGAAGGCGAGCAGCACCCGGCGCTCGCGCAGGAACCGGTCGACGATCTCCGGGTCGTCGGCCAGCTCGGGCCGCAGCACCTTCACGGCAACCAGCCCATGGTCACCGGTACCGTCGTCGACCCGTTCGCCTCGCCAGACCTCGCCGCTGGCACCCCGTCCGAGGGGTTCGTGCAGGACGTACCGGGAACCCAGTCTCCGCATCGTCCGTAATCCCCCCTGCGGGCATATATCCACTGGTGACCTGGACCTTATGACGTGCCCGAGGGAGCGGAACAGGCGGCACCGGCGGCACCGGCGATCAGGGGTCCAGCAATTGGGCCGGCCGCCCGGTGGGTCGGGCGGCGAGCCGCTCGGCGGCAGCGACGACGGCGGCGCCGTGGCGACGGCCGGGGGAGCGGGTGAGGCGTTCCACCGGCCCGGACAGCGACAGCGCCGCAATGACCCGGCCGTCCGCGTCCCGTACCGGGGCGGATACCGACGCGAGCCCGGCCTCGCGTTCACCGACGCTCTCCGCCCAGCCGCGGCGTCGCACCCGATCCAGGGCGGACGCGTCGAAGGCCGCGCCCACCGGCGTGATCCCACCGGTCCCCGCTCCCGCTCCAGGGTCCGGGAGCGGGAGCGGGGTATCGGCGAAGGCGAGCAGTACCTGCGCACCCGAACCAGCCGTCATCGGCAGCGTGGAGCCCACCGGGACGGTGTCGCGCAGCCCGCTGGCGCGTTCGGCCGCGGCCACGCACACCCGTACCTCCCCGTGCCGCACGTAGAGCTGGCTGCTTTCGCCGGTTGCGTCCCGCAGCTCCGCCAGCACCGGTCTCGCCGCGGCCACCAGCGCCCACGGCAGTGGCACCGCGCCGCCCGCGGCAAGGCGGGGGCCGGGGACGAACCGGCCGTCCGGGTCCCGTCCGACCAGGCGGTGTACCTCGAGCGCGACCGCGAGCCGGTGTGCGGTAGCCCGACTGAGCCCCGTACGGGCAACCAGCTCGCCGAGGGACACCGGACCCGTTTCCACCGCGTTCAGCACGGCAGCCGCCTTGTCCAGGACACCGACTCCGCTAAGCTGTTCCACAAGCTGATACTGCCATCCCAATCCATGGGATGTACAACATGCGGGATGTCGGGGATCAGCGGTCCGTACCGCACCTCCGCCGCCCGGGTCACCGCGTCGGGACGGGCGGTGCCGCAACCCGAATCCGAAGTCATCCGAACCGAAGCGACCTGAAGGAGTGGGCCATGGGGCGCACACTCACGGAGAAGGTCTGGGACGCTCACGTCGTCCGGCGTGTCGACGACGAACCCGACCTGCTGTACATCGACCTGCATCTCGTCCACGAGGTGACCAGCCCGCAGGCGTTCGAGGCGCTGCGGTTGGCCGGCCGACCCCTGCGCCGTCCGGACCTGACCATTGCCACCGAGGACCACAACGTCCCGACGACCGACACGCTGCTCCCGATAGCCGACCCGGTGTCGGCCGCCCAGGTCGAGGCGCTGCGCAAGAACTGCGCCGACTTCGGTGTCCGGCTGCACCCGATGAACGACCCCGGCCAGGGCATCGTTCACGTGGTCGGCCCGCAGCTGGGCCTGACCCAGCCCGGCATGACGATCGTCTGTGGGGACAGTCACACCTCCACCCACGGCGCGTTCGGCGCGCTCGCGTTCGGCATCGGCACCAGCCAGGTCGAGCACGTGCTGGCCACCCAGACGCTGCCGCAACGCCCGCCGAAGACCATGGCTGTCACCGTGGACGGGCCGCTGCCGGCGGGCGTCACCGCCAAGGACCTCATCCTCGCGATCATCGCCCGGATCGGCACCGGCGGCGGCCAGGGACATGTCATCGAATACCGCGGTGAGGCCGTCCGCGCGTTGTCGATGGAAGGCCGCATGACGGTCTGCAACATGTCCATCGAGGCGGGCGCACGCGCCGGCATGGTCGCCCCCGACGACATGACCTTCGCTCACCTGCGGGGGCGCCCCCACGCGCCGGCCGGGGCCGACTGGGACGCCGCCGTCGCCTACTGGCGGACGCTCGTCACCGACGACGACGCCGTCTTCGACCGCGAGGTTGTTCTCGACGCCGCCGGGCTGAGCCCGTTCGTGACCTGGGGTACCAACCCCGGGCAGGGCGCGCCGCTGTCGTCCAGGGTCCCCGACCCGGCCGACTACGCCGATCCGGCCGCCCGCGCATCGGTCGAACGGGCCCTGGCCTACATGGCGCTCACGCCCGGTACGCCCCTGCGCGACGTCCCCGTCGACACCGTGTTCATCGGTTCCTGCACCAACGGGCGCATCGAGGACCTGCGGGCCGCCGCGGACATCCTGCGCGGCCGCCGGATTGCCGGCGGGCTGCGGGTGCTCGTGGTCCCGGGTTCGATGACGGTGAAGGCGGACGCCGAGGCCGAAGGGCTCGACGAGGTCTTCCGCGCCGCCGGGGCCGAATGGCGTAGCGCCGGCTGCTCGATGTGCCTGGGGATGAACCCGGACACCCTGCGTCCCGGGGAGCGCAGCGCGTCGACGTCCAACCGCAACTTCGAGGGGCGCCAGGGGCCGGGCGGACGTACCCACCTGGTCTCGCCCGCCGTGGCCGCCGCAACCGCGGTCACCGGACGCCTGACCGCGCCCGCCGACCTGTGACACCCGAGCTCCGATCGCCGAGCTCCGTCCCCTGAGCTCTCGCCCGTGAGTTCTCCGATACCCGACGATGAAGGGAGCGCATCCGGATGGAGGCGTTCACCACGCACACCGGCCGGGCGGTGCCGCTGCGGCGCAGCGACGTCGACACCGACCAGATCATCCCCAGTGACTGGCTCAAGCGGATCGAACGCACCGGGTTCGGCGCCGGCCTGTTCTCTGAGTGGCGGGCCGACCCCGGGTTCGTCCTGAACGACCCGGCCTACGCCGGCGCCACGATCCTGCTCGCCGGCCCGGACTTCGGTACCGGCTCGTCGCGCGAGCATGCTGTCTGGGCTCTGCAGGACCATGGTTTCAAAGCCGTGATCTCGGCCCGGTTCGCCGACATCTTCCGTGGCAACGCCCTGGGTAACGGGCTCCTGCCCGTCGAGTTGCCGGCCGGGACGGTCGAGGCGCTGACGGATCGGGTGGAGGCCGATCCCACCGTCGAGATCACCGTTGACCTGGACCGCCGCGAGGTTCGGGCACCCGGGCTCGTCGCCGGCTTCGACATCGACGATTTCACCCGCTGGCGGCTCATGGAGGGGCTGGACGACGTGGGTCTGACGATGCGTCAGCAGGAGGCCATCGCGGCCTTCGAGACCACCCGACCTGCCTGGCTGCCCACCACTCGGTGAGGTCCGCGGTCGGGTCCGGGGCGCTCCCATCGGCGACATTATGATCAAAAAAAGTTTCCGAATGTGACGAACAGTGTCCGATCGGGGGATCGTCGTTCATCCACCCAGTGGCCTCAGATGATCTAGAACGGTCGCTGACGTGCATGTTTGTGTTGCGCGACACGCGCATGGGAATTGCCCTAACCGGTGGACATGCCTACGGTGCAGCGCAGTGTGATGCCCGATCTGCTCCCTACCCCGCGCCTGCAAGGGGCGTCCGGAGGTTGTTGTGAACAAGTCCCAGTTGGTTGATCGCATCGCCCAGCAGATCGAGGGCGGGCGATCGAACGCGACCAAAGCCGTCGATGCGGTGTTCGAGGCGATCCAGGAGGCCGTGTCCGCCGGTGAGAAGGTAACGATCACCGGCTTCGGTGTCTTCGAGCGTGTCGAGCGGGCGGCCCGTACCGGCCGCAACCCGGCCACGGGCGAGCCGGTGCATGTGGCCGCCTCGGTCGTGCCGAAGTTCCGGCCCGGCTCGGAGTTCAAAGCCAGCGTGTCCGCCGGCGAGGAGTAGGACCCAGGGTTCCTGGTCCTCTCCGGCGGGTGTCGACCGTGGGCCGCGGTGTGCTCACGGTCGACACGACGCAGCTCACCCGTGCGCCTGGCGCAGGGTCCGGCTCATCAGGTCGGTCTGGTAGTCCGACAGCGGCTCGTGGTCGGGGCCGGTCGGACGCCGGTACCAGGTGCCGTCCGGCTGCAGGATCCATGCGGCCACGCCGTCCGAGAACGCGTGGTCGAGCATGGCCTTCAACGGTCCCTGCCGGGACGGCTGCGGCACGCGCACCAGTGCCTCGATCCGACGGTCGAGGTTGCGGTGCATCATGTCCGCGCTGCCGATCCAGCACTCCTCGAGCGAGGCGAATTCCAACACCCTGCTGTGCTCCAGGAAACGGCCCAGGATCGACCGGACGTGCACCGTCTCCGACAGGCCGGGGACCCCCGGCCGCAGCGCGCAGATCCCGCGGACGAGGCACTTCACGGGCACCCCCTCGCGGGATGCCCGGTACAGCGCGTCGATGACCTCCTCGTCGACAAGGCTGTTGATCTTGATGCGGATCCCGGACACCCGACCCTCACGGGCGGCCGCGGACTCCCGCTCGATGCGTTCGATGATCCCGTCCCGCATGTGCTGGGGGGCGACCAGCAGGGAGCGGTACTCGGTCTGGCGGCTGTAGCCGGTCAGCACGTTGAACAGGTCGGTGACGTCGGCGCCGACGTCCGGGTCCGCGGTGAGCAGGCCGAGGTCCTCGTACAGGCGGGCCGTCTTCGGGTTGTAGTTGCCCGTCCCGATGTGGCAGTACCGGCGCAACCCCCCGCGTTCCTGCCGGACCACCAGGCAGGTCTTGCAGTGGGTCTTCAGCCCGATCAGCCCGTACACCACATGGCAGCCCGCGCGTTCCAGCTCGCGTGCCCACCGGATGTTCGCGGTCTCGTCGAACCTTGCCTTGATCTCCACGAGGACGACGACCTGCTTGCCCGCCTCGGCCGCGGAGACCAGCGCGTCGACGATGGGGGAGTCTCCCGAGGTGCGGTACAGCGTCTGCTTGATGGCCAGGACTTGGGGGTCGGCCGCGGCCTGTTCGATGAAGCGCTGCACCGACGTGGTGAACGAGTCGTAGGGATGGTGCACGAGAACGTCGCCTTCGCGCAGCGCCGCGAAGAAGTCGGGCTGTTCCCCCTCGGAGGCGGCGAGCCGCGGGTGTGTCCCGCGCACGTGCGGGGGGTCCTTGAGTTCCGAGCGGTCGAGGTCGTAGAGCGCCCACAGCACGGACAGGTCGAGTAGTCCGCCGACCCGCATGACCTCGCGGTGGGTGACCTCCAGCTCCCGCATGAGGAGATCGAGCAGGTCGGCGTCGATGTCATCGGCCACCTCGAGGCGGACGGCCGGGCCGAACCGGCGGCGGGCCAGTTCGCGTTCGAGGGCCTGCAGCAGGTCCTCGGCCTCGTCCTCCTCGACCTCCAGATCGGCGTTGCGGGTCACCCGGAACAGGTGGGCATCGACCACCTCCATGCCCGGAAAGAGCTGCGAGAGATGCGCGGCGATCACCTCTTCCAGCGGGACGAAGCAGACCTCGCGGTCGTCGGACTCCTTGCCGCGCAAGACGTAGCGGCCGTCGTCGCGCAGCGCGTGGTCGGGGTCGACCCGGATGAGCCGGGGCACGTTCTGCGGCACCTTCACCCGGGCGAACCGGTCACCGTCCCCCCCCGGGTCACGGACGGTTACAGCAAGGTTGAGGGACAGCCCGCTGATGTAGGGGAACGGATGCGCCGGGTCGACCGCAAGCGGGGTGAGCACGGGGAAGACCTGCTGGTGGAAGTAGCGGTGCAGGCGCTCCTGCTGCCCGTCGGTCAGCTCGCTCCACAACCGGATCGTGATTCCCGTGTCCGCCAGGGCAGGCCCGACGTCCTCGGTAAAACACCGTGAGTGACGCTCGCAGAGGTCGGCCGCGGTCCGGCTGATCAGGTCGAGCTGCTCACGGGAGGTGAGGCCGTCAGCGGAGAGCGCCGCGAGACGGGTCGCCTCGCGGCGCATCAGGCCGGCGACCCGTACCATGTAAAATTCGTCAAGATTGCTGGCGAATATAGCCAGAAACTTAGCGCGTTCAAGTAGCGGCGTCGTCGGATCCTCGGCCAGTGCCAGCACCCGTGCGTTGAAGTCCAGCCAGGACTTCTCGCGGTTGATGAACCGGTCCTCGGGAAGATCGGAGGGGATCGGTTGCCGGGGCGCCTCCAGCGGCTCAAGCAGGCCGCTCCGCGGTTTACGCTGCGGCTGTTCGGATCGGTTCACCACCAGCTCGGTCATGCCCTCGATGGTGCCAGCCTCGTTGGACGCAGGTAGGCGCGTGCGATGATTAGGATTCGCACAACGCGTCCGGGTCGGCCGGCCGATGAACATCGGACGTAACGATCGCGAAATGCTGCTGAGCGAATATCGCAGCATGGAGGAAACACGGAGAGGCTGGTAGGTGACATGGCCGAGGTCTGTCGGTGACGCCCCGGTCGGCAGCGGCGAAGGTCATGGCGGACGCTGTGCCACCGGCCGCCGTCGAGGCCTTCGACCCTGTGAACTCGGCTGCAGCATCGGTAACGTACCGCATCCGCCAGCAGTTCAGTTACGCCTACGACGGTCCGGCCCACCAGCTGGTGCACAGGCTTGTCGTGGTTCCTGCGCGTCGGCACGGCGATCAGGTGTTACGTGCTTTTCATCTCGCCGTGTCGGATCCGGCGGCCACCGTTACGTGGGAGCGCACCACTGACGGCTCCCGGGCCGCGGTGGTGAAACTCGACACGGTTGCGCCCCGGCTGGACTTCGACATCACGGTTGTGGTCGAACGCGTCGCGGTGGGCGGACCGCCGCGACTGCCCGCGTCCGCGCTCACCGGCCGCCGGCTGCTCACGCCGACTCCGCTTACGACACCGGACCCCACCATGATCGAGCTGGCTCGGACGCTGGCCGTCCCCGACCCTCTCGAGACCGCGCTGCGCTGCTGCTCCTGGGTACACCGGAAGATCGAATACGCCGACGGAGCCACGGACATCACAACCACCGCGGCGCAGGCGCTTGCCGGAGGCCGTGGGGTCTGCCAGGACCACGCGCATGTCCTGCTGGCTCTCTGCCGCGCCGCGGGCGTGCCGGCACGGTACGTCTCCGGCCACATGATCGGTGAGGGTGCCTCGCACGCCTGGGTCGAGGTGATTGTTCCCGAGGGTGTGGCACGGGCGTTCCACAGCGGTGGGTCCGGCGGTCCGGGCGACGGGGGGATCCTCACTGTTTCCGGGACTGGCGGTGAGCACGGCAGGAGCCCGGGCGGGGCCGCGGCGTGCGCGGTTGCGCTCGACCCGTGCCACGACCGTCCGACCGACCGGCGTTATGTCACCGTGGCCGTCGGCCGGGACTATCACGAGGTGACGCCGACCTCCGGCTGGTACGCCGGTCCGGGCCGCGGCGCCCTCACAACGACACAGCGTGTCGACATCATAGGTTTCGAGCCCACGGCCACCGACTGAAGCCAACGGACGCCACCGGAGCCTGGACAGAGGCTGGATCAGCCGGCGGCGGACGGTCCGGCGGCGGACGGTCCGGCGGCGAGGACCTGGCGCGTCCGGGGCCCGACGCCGAGGCTCACCGCCTCCCGCAGGTCGTCGAGCGTGTCAACGTCGCGCCGCAGCCCACGGACCGACTCACCCAGCTGCGCGGTCAGGTCCCGGGCACCCGAACCGACATGGGCGGCGCGGCTCGCCGGTCCGAACTGTGGGCGCAGCGGGGTACCCGGCGCGGCGGCGAGCAGGACGGTGCCGGTACCCGTCGCGTCCGAGACCAGTGCCCGGCCCCTGCTGGGCGCGGCCAGCAGGGCCGCCTGAAGCTCGGACGGGCGCAGCGCCGCGAGGTCGGCGGACAGCGCCGCGACCCCGGTGCCGGGCCACCGGTGCACGGCCACGGCCGCACCGTGCGCCAACGCCGCGTTGAGACCCGCGTCGGGCACGTCCGGGACGACGATGACGTGGGGGTGGGTGTCACGGTCACCGCAGGTGCCCTCGGTCGACTGGTCCACGCCGCGTAGGTGGACCATCCTCGTCCGCGCCTCGTCGTCGTTCGTCACGACGATCACGGCCGCGACCACGTCCCGGTCGATGCCGCTGGCCGCGGCCACCGTGTCCTGTGCCATCGCAAGCGCGAGCGCGGTGCGGTCCGGGTGGGCGAGCCGGCTCTTCGCCGCCGCGAGGAGCTTGATCGGCACAACCACCACCCAGCCGGCCCCGGTGGTCACTCGGCCGTCATTTCGGTGACAGCCGTCATTTCGGTGACAGCGCGGACATCACGGCCCGACTCTATGGCACCTGCCGCGGGTCGGTTCCGGCCGGATGGGGAACACGGCCGGACGCGCCCGGCGGCCTTCTCGACAGTCTTTGCGTGGCTGAGCAAGACTCCTGCGACGTGAAGCGAGCTGAACGTCCCCGGGTCCCCAGTACGTCGGCGGTCATCATCGGGTTGCGCTCGCGGCTTGGAGCCGGGGCGGGCTGGACCGGGGCCGGCGGGGGATCCGTATGACGAGGGCGGCTGTTCTCTGCGCCGGATCCTGGGGGACGGTCTTCGCCAAGGTGCTCGCCGACGCAGGAGCGGCAGTCACGTTGCTGGCACGTGAGCCCGACATCGTCACCGCCATCAACCACTCCCATGCCAACCCCGGCTACGCGCCCGGACTGGTGCTGCCCGACCGGGTCAGCGCCACCCTGGACGCCGCGGAGGCGCTACGGGATGCCGACTTCGTCGTGCTCGCGGTGCCATCCCAGGTCCTGCGTGGATGCCTGGCCCGGTGGGCCCCGCTGGTGCCGCCGTCCGCCACCTACGTGAGCCTCATGAAGGGCATCGAGCTCGGGTCCTGCCGCCGGATGAGCGAGGTGATCCGGGAGGTCACCGGCGCGAGCCCGGAGCGGGTCGCGGTCGTCAGCGGACCGAACCTCGCCTGTGAGATCGCGGCCGAGTACCCGGCGGCCACGGTCGTCGCCAGTGTCCGCGAGCAGACAGCGATCGACCTACAGGCGGCATGCGCGACGCCCTACCTGCGTCCCTACACCAACCTGGATGTAGTCGGATGCGAGCTTGCCGGCGCGGTCAAGAACGTCATCGCCCTTGCCGCCGGCATGGCCGAGGGAATGGGGTTCGGCACCAACACGTCCGCGTCCCTGATCACCCGGGGGTTGGCCGAGACGGCCCGGCTCGGCGTGGCCCTGGGCGCCGACCCGTCGACGTTCGCGGGCCTCGCGGGCCTGGGCGACCTCGTGGCCACCTGCTCGTCACCGCTGTCGCGCAACCGCACCTTCGGGGAGAAGCTCGGCCGGGGCATGACGCTGGAACAGGTCAACACCCAGCAGCGCCAGGTTGCCGAGGGTGTCCGCTCCTGCCGTCCCATCCTGTCGCTGGCCCGGTCGCTGGGCGTCCACATGCCCATCACCGAGCAGGTCGAGCGGGTCATCCACGAGGGTCTCGCCCCGATGGACGCGGTGAAGGAACTCATGAGCCGGGAACCCGGCCGCGAGTACCACGGACCCGCTACCTGAGCCGGCCTCGGGCCGGGGCCGGTCCGGCGGACGGCCGCGCCCGCAGCCATGGCGATGGCGGCGTGGGGTTCACCGTGGTGCGGCCGGCGATCCGTTAGGGTCCCGTCATGCCTGGCTCCCCGCGCAGGACCCGACTCGCCGTCCTCTACGGCGGGCGCAGCACCGAACATGCGATCTCGTGCGTGTCGGCCGGAAGCGTCCTTCGGGTCGTGGACCGCAGGCGTTATGACGTCGTCGCGATCGGTATCGCCCCGAACGGTCGGTGGGTGCTCGGCTCGGGCGATCCAGCCGAGCTTGAGGTCCGGGCCGGCGTCCTGCCCGAAGTGGACGGCACCGGGATGCCGGTGGCGCTGCCTGCTGACCCCACCGCGGGCGGCCTGACGGTTCTCGTCCCGGCGAGGTCACCGCTGGCCCCTGGCGCTGTCGATCCGGACGCTGTCGACCTCGGTGACGTTCTCGGTGACGTCGACGTGGTGTTCCCGCTGCTGCACGGGCCGTTCGGGGAGGACGGCACCGTGCAGGGGCTGCTGGAGATGGCAGGCGTTCCGTACGTCGGCTCGGGAGTGTTCGCCAGCGCCGCGGCCATGGACAAGCAGCACATGAAGACCCTGCTCGCGGCTGCGGGGCTACCGGTCGGACCCAGCGTGGTGCTACGCGGGGGGCAGACCCTCGCGGAGCCCGACCGAGAACGCCTGGGCCTGCCCGTGTTCGTCAAACCGGCGCGGGGTGGTTCCAGCATCGGCATCAGCAGGGTGGACGCCTGGGACGACCTGGAGACCGCGCTGAAGGCGGCCCGTGCCGCCGATCCGAAGGTGCTGGTCGAGGCGGCGGTCGACGGCCGCGAGATCGAATGCGGGGTGCTGGACACCCTGGACGGTCGCGGCCCGGAGGCCAGCCTGCCCGCCGAGGTGACGGTGACCTCGGCGGCCGGGTTCTACGACTTCGAGGCCAAGTACCTGTCGGACGCGGCCCGGCTCGACGTCCCGGCGGACATCTCGGGCAATGCCGCCGCGCGGGTCCGCGAGATCGCCGTGCGGGCCTTCCAGGCCCTGGACTGCGCGGGCCTCGCGCGGGTGGACATGTTCCTGTGCCCGGACGGTTCGATCGTGGTCAACGAGGTGAACACGATGCCCGGGTTCACTCCGACCTCGATGTTCCCGCGGATGTGGGATGCGACCGGGCTGGACTACCCCGCGCTGGTGGACCGGCTGATCTCTCTTGCCGTGCGCCGAGGCACCGGGCTGCGCTGACCGGACCCGGACCCGGCCATCCGGCCATCCGGTCGGGCGATCGGGTGGCGGCCCGGTCAGGGCACTGTGGACGTGGTCGCGTCGAGGATCGGCCCGGCAAGCGTGGCGAGGACGTCGAACGCCTGCGTGGATGCCGGCAGGATGACCACGATCTGGGGACGTCGGGTCGGGGTGGAGTAACGGACCGTGTTTCCCCGGTCCTCGGTGAACCAGCCGACATCGTCGACGACCGAGAGGGTCACGTCCGGCCGGTAGCTGGGAGCGACCCCGGGAACCCCGCAGGACAGCACCGCCGGCGGGGAGCCCCAGGCCGCGACGAACGGTGACGCCGGTCTGATCCTGCGGCGGGCGAGGTCCGTTCCCAGGGATGACGGCAGTGCCGCGGTGAGTTTCAGACAGGCTGAACGGTCCGCGCCGGACGGGTCGGGCGGTGCATTGACCGCGACCGGTTTGGACGAGCCGCCGCATCCGGTGAGTAAAATCACACCGACAACGACCAAAGCCCGGATGGTGGCCGGGATGGAGATCCTGGCCACCATGCGGATGGGCGGGTGTCGGTTCGGGTGGCGCACAGAACCCGCGGTCCGTCGGCTGGTTAGAAGTGGACCACCGGACAGGTCAGTGTCCGGGTGATGCCGTCGACCGCCTGAACCCGTGACATAACCAGTTTCCCCAGTTCATCGACGCTAGCCGCCTCGGCTCGCACGATCACGTCGTAGGGGCCGGTGACGTCCTCTGCCTGGGTGACGCCGGGGATCTGTTCGATCTCCTTGGCCACCGAGGAGGACTTTCCAACCTCAGTTTGGATGAGGATGTACGCGTGGACCACAGACGCTCCCTCGTCGGACGTCGACAACCCGTCTCGCAGAACAACGGGCCGACAGAAGGTAACAGGCAATCGGCCCTCGTGAGTGTTTCTGATGCAGGGGAATTTGGTCTAATCGCCCGAGTGGTATCCCGCCTGGGGTCGCCGGCCCCGCCTGCCGGCCCCGGAGACGACGCCGCGGTGGTCCCCACACCTTCTGGTTCTGTGATTGTCACCACAGACCTTCTGGTGGAAGGTCGGCATTTCCGGTTCGACTGGTCCTCCCCCTACGACATCGGGCGGAAGGCCGCCGCGCAGAGCCTCGCGGACGTGGCAGCCATGGGAGCCATCCCCACCGCCCTGCTCCTGGGCCTGGCCTGCCCGCCGTCCACCCCGATCGAGGTTGTCGACGGCATCGCGGACGGCCTGCGCGACGAGTGCGCGCTGGTCGGCGCGGTCGTGGTCGGAGGGGACATGGTCAGCGCGAGCGAGGTCTGCCTCGCGGTGACCGCGCTCGGGGACCTGGCGGGGCGTGCCCCGCTGACACGAGCCGGGGCGCGGCCAGGGGAGTCGATCGTGCTCGCCGGCACGGTGGGCCGCTCCGCCGCCGGTCTCGACCTGCTGCTCTCGGGGGTGCGGGACGGGCCGCTGGTGGACGCTCACCGCCGTCCGTCGCCACCGTACCGGGCGGGGCCGGCCCTGGCTCGGGCGGGCGCGAGCGCGCTGATGGACGTCAGCGACGGGCTGCTCGCCGATCTCGGGCATCTGGCCACCGCGTCCGGGGTGGTGTGCGAGGTGGACGCGGACGCGCTGCGTGCGCTCGTCCCCGGCGTCGCCGTGCGGCACCTGCTGACCGGCGGAGAGGACCATGGGCTCGTTGGGACGATGCCGGCGGGCGCTGACCTGCCCGAAAGCGTGGCCGTGATCGGCCGGGTGCTGGCCGCAGCCCCGCCCGAGCGGCGGGGCGGTGTGCGGGTCGTGGGGGAGGGGGTGCCGCCGGATCCCGGTGGGGGCGTACCACGTGGTTGGGAGCATTTCCGCGCCTGACGAGGCGTTCGCCTGCGCGCATAGCGTGGCGGTCATGACCCCGCCCCGTGTGCTGACGATCGCCGGCTCCGACTCCGGCGGGGGCGCTGGCATCCAGGCGGACCTCAAGACCATGCTGGTTCTCGGCGTCCACGGGATGAGCGCCCTGACCGCGGTCACCGCGCAGAACTCGCTGGGTGTGCAGGGGGTGTGGGAACTGCCCGCCGATGCCGTCCGGGCGCAGATCCGCGCGGTCGTGGACGACATCGGTGTCGACGCGGTGAAAACCGGGATGCTCTCCTCGTCACGGATCGTTTCGTTGGTGGCGGCCGAGCTCGCCGGTGTCGGTGTTCCGGTCGTCGTCGACCCGGTCGGGGTGTCGAAGCATGGTGATCCGCTGCTGGCATCCGAGGCGGTCGAGACCGTGCGAACGCTGCTGCTGCCGGTGGCGACGGTGGCAACCCCGAACCTGGACGAGGTGAAGCTGCTCACCGGCATCGACGTGCGGACCGAGGACGGTATGCATGACGGTGCCCGCGCCGTGCTGGCCCTCGGGCCACGCTGGGTCCTGGTGAAAGGGGGTCACCTGCGCGGTGACGCCGTGGACCTGCTTACCGACGGCCGCGAGACGCTCCTGTTCCGGGCATCGCGGTACGACAACCGTCATACCCATGGCACGGGCTGCACGCTTGCGTCCGCGGTCGCGGCGTTCCTGGCCGGTGGGATGGAGGTTCCCGATGCCGTGCGTGCGGCCAAGGAGTACGTCACCGGTGCGGTGATCGCGGGCTTCCCGCTCGGCTCCGGTATCGGGCCGGTCGACCACGGTTGGCGCTGGCGGTAGGGCCGCCGCCAGCGCCAACCGTCACGCCCGGGTGACCTTGCCGGCCTTGATGCAGGAGGTGCACACCTTGAGGCGCTTCGGCGTCTTGCCGATCAGCGCATGCACGGTCTGGATGTTGGGGTTCCAGCGCCGCGGTGTGCGCCGGTGGGAGTGGGAGACCGACATGCCGAAGCCCGGCCCCTTGCCGCAGACGTCACACACCGAAGACACGAGAACACTCCGCCAGAAGATAGTAATGATCATGCCGCGTCCGCGGCAGTTCCCCCGAGGCTACCTCAGGACGCGGCGGGACCGTTCGGCGCCGGCCTGTGAGACACCTGGGTGGGTTTCGCGGGATGTGCCCGGTGGGCCGGTTCAGCCGAACACCAGCCGGTGCCTGCGGTTGTAGTGCCCGCGGAAAAGCCGCAGGGCGACGCGGTACAGCCGTGGTGCCTTGGCCGTGATCCGGCCGAGGTCCGCCGGGTCCACGGACCGGACGGTCGAGGGAACGAGCACCCACAGGTCCCGCAGCGGCAGGTCGCGGTCGGACAGTTTGTCCCACTGGTTGAAGTTCTCGGCCGACACATGGGCGCGGATCGCGGGGAAGGCGACCCGTTCCTCCTCGGCGATGTGTGTTTCGAGCATCTGGCTGAGCCGATGGGCGTTGTCCGCGAGGTCATCGCGTGCCGAGGTCGAGTCCGGATCGTCGACAAGGCGCCCGACGGCGGACCACAGCGCGTCGATGACCGGTGCGGCCTGCGCGTGCTCCCAGGTCAGCGGCGTCAGGTCGGGGCAGTCCGGCGCCGAGGCGGCCAGCAGCGGCCAGCCGATCTCGTCCTCGGTACGGTGGTGGCGGCGGAGGTCCCCGACGAACACCCGGGCGAACACCGCGAGCGTCCGGGCCTGTCCTGTCGTGTAGGGGATGCCTTCCTCGGCGAGTTTGCGGCCGAGGTCGGCCAGCTCACCGGCTTCCCGGAGCAGTGCCCGGTGAGCGAGGTGGTAGAGCTCAAGGTCTGGTTCGGGATCGCCGGGTCGACGTGGCCGGACGGGGAACGGTAAGCCGGTCGGGCCTGGGTCCAGACCCTGCTCCGGACGCTCACTCGAACCCTGCTCCTGGTCTGGACCCGGACTGGTCGGTGGCATGGAAAGCAGCCTTTCGTCGTCGACTGGTTGCGACCATGATGGGTGTTGCGCGTGCCTTCCGGCTGTCGGTCGGCGTTTTTCCGGACAGGCACGAACGGGCGTGTGTCGAACTGTCGGTGTCTTCGGGCAGGATCAGGGCCGTGGTCGATCAGACGACACGGCTTCGGGACGTGGTGGGCGCGCAGACCGCCACCGTGCTCGCTGACGCCCTCGAGTTGGAGACCGTCGGTGACCTGCTCGGGCATCTCCCACGGCGTTACCACGAACGCGGTGAGCTGACCGATGTGGGGAACCTGACGGTAGGGGAGGTCGTGACCGTCCAGGCGCGGGTCGTCAGTGCCCAGCGGCGCCAGTTCCGGGGTCGGGCACGCAACATGCTCACCGTCACCGTCACCGACGGTCGGCACAACCTCGCGTTGACGTTCTTCAACCAGGTCTGGCGTGAGCGGGAGCTACGTCCCGGGGTCACCGCGCTGTTCGCCGGCAAGGTGGAGGAGTTCCGCGGTCGGCGGCAGTTGACCAATCCTGAGGTCGCGCTCCTCGACGAGGAGATTCCCGGGACTTTCGAGATTTTCGGGACTCCTGAGATTTCCGAGGCGGCCCGGTCATCGGGTGCCCGGGAGGGCCGGGAGAGCTTCGCCGGTGCTCTTGTCCCGATCTACCCGGCGGCAGCGAAGATCGCGAGTTGGACGATCGGCAGGTGTCTGCGGATCGTCCTCGACGTGCTGACCGACGTCGAGGACCCGCTGCCACCCGACATCCGAAGCCGCCACCGGCTGGTGAGCCTGCTGGAGGCCTACCGGCTCGTCCACCAGCCGTCCTCGTGGGCCGACGTCACCCGCGGTCGCGCGCGGCTGAAGTGGGACGAGGCGCTCGTCCTACAGGTCGCGCTCGCGCAGCGCCGGGCGGATGTCGAGAAGATCAGGGCGACGCCGCGGCACCCGAAGCCGGACGGCCTGCTGGCCGCATTCGACGGGACCCTGCCTTTTCCGCTCACCGCGGGGCAGCACGCGGTCGGTGAGACGATCGCGGCCGAGATCGCCCGACCGTTCCCGATGCACCGGCTGCTTCAGGGCGAGGTCGGTTCCGGCAAGACGGTGGTGGCGTTGCGGGCGATGCTCGCGGCGGTGGACGCCGGTGGCCAGGCGGTGCTGCTGGCGCCCACTGAGACGCTGGCGGCCCAGCATCTGCGTAGCCTGCGTGACCTGCTCGGTCCGCTGGGCCGGGCCGGGGAGCTGGACGCGAGCCCTGAAGCCACCAGGGTCGTACTGGTGACGGGTTCCCTCGGGGCGAAGGCGCGGCGTGAGGCGCTTGCCTCCGCGGCGGACGGCAGCGCGGGTCTGGTCGTGGGCACGCACGCGCTGCTGGAGGAGTCGGTGGCATTTCGCGATCTTGCTTTGGTGGTCGTCGACGAGCAGCACCGTTTCGGAGTGGAACAGCGGGACGCGCTGCGGTCCCGGTCCGATCATCCGCCGCACCTGTTGGTGATGACGGCCACGCCGATCCCGCGGACGGTCGCGATGACCGTCTTCGGTGATCTTGAGGTGTCCACGCTGACCGAACTGCCCGCCGGCCGCTCCCCGATCTCCACGTTTGTGGTGCCCGCGGCGAACGAGACCTGGACCGATCGGATGTGGGGCCGTATCCGGGACGAGGTTGCCAAGGGCCACCAGGCCTACGTCGTCTGCCCGCGGATCGGTGGGGACGCAGCCACGGAGGACTCCGACACTGCCTGCGCGGGTCCGGACGGCGTGGGTCCGAACGACGCGGCGCCGACCGGCGTGGGTCCGAACGACGTAGGTCCGACCGGCCGTCGGCCGGGGATGCCGCCGGGCGCCGCCGTCCTCGACGTGCTGCCCCGGCTGCGCGACACCGAACTCGAGGGCCTACGGGTCGAGGCGCTGCACGGTCGGCTGCACCCGGACGACAAGGACCAGATCATGACCAGGTTCGCCGCGGGGGATCTCGACGTTCTCGTGGCCACCACGGTGATCGAGGTCGGGGTCAACGTCCCGAACGCGACCGTGATGGTCGTGGCGGATGCCGACCGTTTCGGCGTCTCCCAGCTGCACCAGCTGCGGGGCAGGGTCGGTCGGGGCAGCGCGCCAGGGTGGTGCCTGCTGCACACCGACGCCGAGCACGCAACGCCCGCGTGGGAGCGTCTCGCCGCGGTGGCGGCCACCTCGGACGGTGCCGAGCTCGCACGGTTGGACCTCGCGCAACGGCGCGAGGGCGATGTGCTCGGCGCGGCCCAGTCCGGCGGCCGGCGGTCCCTGCGCCTGCTGGAGCTACTCAAGGACGAGGAGCTGATCCGCTGTGCACGGGACGAGGCAACGGCCCTTGTCTCGGTCGACCCGCGGTTGTCGACACAGCCGGCCCTGGCCCGGGCGCTTGCGGTCACGCTCGACGAAACCAGGGCCGCGTATCTGGAAAAGGGCTGATCAGGAGCAGTGGATGACCAGGATCATCGGTGGCGTCGCGCGGGGCCGGCGCATTCGGGTCCCGCCCGGGGATCGGACCCGCCCCACATCGGACCGGGCGCGGGAGGGCCTGTTCAACACGCTCGCCTCGTTCGTTGAACTGCGCGGTGCCCGGTTCGCCGATCTCTACGCGGGCAGTGGCGCGGTCGGTTTCGAGGCGTTGTCGCGTGGGGCGTCCCACGTCCTGTTCGTCGATCAGTCGCCGGTGGTGGTCCGGACACTGCGCGGAAACGCCGAGGCCCTCGGCCTGACCGGCACGGAGATCCTCACCCGGTCCGTGCAACGTGTGGTGGAAACCACACCCGGGCATTACTTCGATGTGGTGTTTCTGGACCCTCCGTATTCGCTTACCAACGCTTCGCTGACCGAGGTGTTGACCGGACTGGTATCTCGTTCCTGGCTGCGTCCGGAAGGTGTTTGTGTCGTGGAACGGTCATACCGAAGTGGGCCGCCTTCGTGGCCGGAGGGGTTGATCACTATACGTAATCGGACGTACGGTGAAGGTGCCCTCTGGTACGGTTCGGGATCATGAGAAAGGCTGTCTGTCCCGGATCCTTCGACCCGGTCACCAACGGTCATCTGGATATCATCGTTCGCGCCAGCCGGCTCTTCGACGAGGTTGTCGTGGCCGTGCTCATCAACAAGAACAAGGCGAATGTCTTCACTGTGGACGAACGGATCGAACTGATCCGGGAGGTTGTCCGCGATCATCCCAACGTGGTGGTCGAGTCCTCTCACGGTCTGCTTGTCGACTTCTGCCGGGCCCGCGGTATCCAGGCGATCGTCAAGGGCCTGCGCGCGGTCAGCGACTTCGACTACGAACTGCAGATGGCGCAGATGAACCACTCGCTCGCGGGTGTCGAAACCCTGTTCATGAGCACGAATCCGCAGTACGCCTTCCTGTCGTCCAGTCTGGTCAAGGAGGTCGCGACCTACGGCGGTGACGTCTCCGGTCTGGTGCCCGACATCGTCCTCAAGCAGCTGCGGGAGCGCCTCATCCGGTAGGGCCTGTTCAGACCGTGACCTGCGGGTGTCACTCCCAGTAAAACTGGGCGTACCGGCATAGCCTGCCGGTCATGGCGGATGTCCACCGAACTCTCGAGTCGATCATCGAGACGGTCCTCGACGCGCGGGCGATGCCACTGTCGGCGTCCTGTGTCCTGAACCGGCTCGAACTGCTGGAGGCGCTGGAGGATCTGCGCGCGCAACTACCCAGGGAGATCGCCCGGGCTCGGCGGGTACTTGCCGAACGCGACGTCATCCTCGGCGCGGCATGTTACGAGCGGGACAGGGCCGTGGCCGGTGCCGACATCGTGAAACAGGCCGAGTCCGAGGCCGAACGGATCGCGGCCGCGGCCCGGGAGGCATCTCGGGCCGCACGATCGGAGATCGACATCTACGTCGACCGGAAACTCGCGGCTTTCGAGGTGGTCCTGTCCCGCACGCTCACGTCGGTCGAGCGTGGCCGGGCATGGCTCGCCTCCCCGACCGCGGGGACCGCCGCGCGACCGGACGTCCCCGTGGACGGTGCGGACGGCGAAGCGGCGGTCCCGGTACCGCTGGCCGATGTGCCTCCGCCGCCGGCCACCCCTGACGTCGTCTCGGTGTCGGAGCCCACCGAGACGATCGGATAGGCTGATGGTCGGTGCGGTGTAAACCCGTACTCCAACCATCTGTATGACCGTGTGTGACACTCGAGAGTTGTGAATCCAGTATTTCCGTGGCAGCGACAGACATCCCACCCATGACCGCGCCGTCTTACCGTCGCCGTGGCCCCCGTGGCCCCCTCGTGCTCGACATTCGCGAGCTGGGCCGCCGAGCGGGCTCGATGAAACGTGTCGTGACGCAGCTGCTCGCGCCGGCGGAGCTGGGAACCCCGATGATCCATGTTCCGTCCGGCGTGCCGATCGAACTGGACCTGCGGTTGGAGGCGGTGATGGAAGGCGTGCTGGTGAGCGGCACGGTGTCCACGCCGCTCGAGGGTGAGTGCTCGCGCTGCCTCGACTCCTTCGAGGACGAGACGACGGTCGAGATCCGGGAGCTGTTCTACTACCAGGACCGGGCATTCGACGACCCTGACGACGACTCCCTCCAGGTCGTGGGGGACCATCTCGACCTGGAACCGGCGTTGCGTGACGCGCTGGTACTCGGTCTGCCGCTGTCCCCCTGCTGCCGGCCGGACTGCGCCGGCCTGTGTGCGGACTGCGGCGCGCGGCTGGACGAGCTTGGCCCCGACCACACCCACGCGCAGGTCGACCCCAGGTGGGCCGCACTGCCATCACTGATCGAGAACAAGGAGAAGGACTAGTGGCCGTCCCGAAGCGTCGGACATCGCGTAGCAACACCCGTTCCCGGCGGGCGCAGTGGAAAGCGAGTGTTCCCGCCCTTTCCAAGTGCCCCCGTGGTCACGTGACCCGGCCTCACACGGCCTGCCCGACCTGCGGTCGTTACAACGATCGACAGATCATCGACGTCTGAGTGGTGTGACACGCGTCGCGGTCGACCTGCTCGGTGGTGACGGCGAACCCGGGGCGGTAGTCGACGGTGTTGTTGACGCGCTCGGCGCCGATCAGGCGCTGGAAGTGAGCGTGGTCGGTCCGCCCCGAATCACTGAACGCCTCCTGGCCGAACGCGGTCCGGACTTCGGTGACCGGCTGCGGGTGGTCGCCGCGTCCCAGGTGGTCGGCCCTGGCGAGGATGCGGCGCGGGAGGTGCGGTCGAGACGGGACGCGACCGTTCGGGTCGCGGCCCGGCTGGTCAGGGACGGTGCCGTGGACGCGATGGTCTCCGCGGGTCCGTCCGAGGCGGTTGTGGCGGCATCCTCGTTCGCCCTCGGGCCGCTCCCGGGGGCGACCCGGCCGGCTCTGGCCGTGGTGCTCGGGTCCTCCCGTGGACCGACGGTTCTGCTGGATGCGGGTGCGGCCGTCGACGCGAACGCCGACCATCTTGCCCAGTGCGCGGTCATCGGATCCAACTACGCGACAATCTGCCTGCGGGTTGCCCGTCCCCGGATCGGACTGCTGTCAGCGGGACCGGGGCGCTGGGACGGGCTTCGCCGTGGCGTCGGGGATCTGATCACCGAGTTGGGTCTTGATTTCATCGGCGCCGTCGATGCCGCCACGGTCGTGGCAGGCGGGGAAGCGGACGTCGTGGTCAGCGACGGTTTCACGGGGGCCGTCCTGGTGTCGTGCCTGCGGGCGGTGGCACCGGCCGTTGCCGAGTCGCCGTGGACGTCGTCGGGTTGGTACCTGCGGGAGGGAGCATTCGTGGTTGGCGTCGACGGGATCGTGGTCGTCGTGGGTGGTAGGCCCGTCGTGAGCGGCGGGGCGGTCGCGAGGGCGATAGCCGATGCGTGCGCCGCGCAGCGGGTCGGTTGGATGCCCCGGCAGCGCGCGGTCTTCGGCGGCATCGTCGCCCACCGCCGGGTCCGGGCCGGGTTGTCGGTATGACCCGCGGCCTGCCGGCACCGGCGCCCAGGGACGGTCTGTTGGCCGTACTGGATGTGCCGGTCGACGTCGACCTTCTTGAACGGGCCCTCACTCACCGCTCCTACGCCTATGAGCAGGGTGGCCTGCCGACCAACGAGCGGCTGGAGTTCCTGGGGGACTCGGTGCTCGGCCTGGTCGTGACCGACGCCCTGTTTCGTCGCCACCCCGACCTTCCCGAAGGCCAGCTCGCGAAGCAACGCGCCTCCGTGGTCAACATGCGGGCTCTCGCCGAGGTCGCCCGGGGTCTGGGGGAGGAAGGCATCGGGCCGTATCTGCTGCTCGGCCGCGGCGAGGAGACCACGGGTGGGCGGGACAAGGCCAGCATTCTCGCGGACACACTTGAGGCGCTGATCGGCGCGGTGTACCTGTCGGCGGGGTTGGAGACCGCCTCGCGGTTCGTCCACCGGTTGTTCGATCCGCTGCTGGACGTGGCCGCCGGCCGGGGTGCCGGGCTGGACTGGAAGACCTCCCTGCAGGAACGGACGGCTCTGCTGCTGCTGGGGCCGCCCGAGTACGCGGTGGACGAGTTCGGGCCGGATCACGCCAAGCGGTTCACCGCTCGTGCGGTGGTAGCCGGTGAGGTGCTCGGTCACGGCGAGGGGGGCAGCAAGAAGGAGGCCGAGCAGCGTGCCGCCGCGGCCGCCTTCGAGACGCTGGAGGCCCGCGCCCTGGACCCGCAGGACCTGGACCCGCAGGACCTGGACCCGCAGGACCTGGACCCGCAGGACCTGGACCCGCAGGACCTGGACCCGCAGATGGTCGGGTCGGCAGAGTCCGTGACGTCCCCCGCGGCAGTGGAGGACGGTGCGCCGGTCGGCGGTCGCTCCGAGGCGACCGTGAGCACGGGCAACGGCTGATCTGGTAAGCGTTCTCGTTTCCCATGCCCGAGCTTCCCGAGGTCGAGGTCGTCCGGCTGGGCCTTGAGCGGGCACTGGTGGGCCGGACGATCGCAACGGTGGCGGTCGGTCATCCACGGGCGGTCCGCCGGCATGCCGGCGGTGCCGCCGACTTCGCGGCGGTGCTCGTGGGTCAGACGATCGTCGCCGCGTCCCGCCGGGGCAAGTACCTGTGGCTGGACCTGGACGGCGGTGCGGTGTTGCTGGGCCACCTCGGGATGAGCGGTCAGCTTCTGGTGGTCGCCGCGGACAAGCCCGCCGAGACGCACCTACGGGTCCGTTTCACATTTTCCGACGCCGGGCGGGAGCTCAGGTTCGTCGACCAGCGGACATTCGGCGCTCTTGCGGTCGTCAAGGCAGCCTGCGGCGTGCCGGAACCGATCGCGCACATCGCGCGGGACATCGTCGACCCGGAGTTCTCCGACGGGGACTTTGTCGCGGCAGTTCGCCGTCGCCGGACCGGAATCAAACGCGCGTTACTCGACCAGAGTCTTGTCAGCGGCATCGGCAACATCTATGCGGACGAATCCCTGTGGCGGGCGAGGTTGCACTACGCACGCCCGACCGAGACGCTGACCCGTGGCGAACTCGGCCGTCTGCTGGAGGCGGCGCGCGGGGTGCTGACCGAGGCGCTGCGCGCGGGTGGGACATCCTTCGACGCGCTCTACGTGTCGGTCAACGGCGAAAGCGGCCTGTTCGACCGTTCTCTGGAGGTGTACGGCCGGGCCGGCCGGCCATGCTCGCGATGCGGGACGCCGATCCGTCGGGACGCCTTCATGAACCGGTCGAGCTTCACCTGCCCGCGCTGTCAACCACGCCCGAGAAGGGCCCACTCGTAACCCATGGATCCGGACACGGCGCTCGGAAAGATCCGCAAGCTGCTTGCGATGGCCGAGGCGGAGGGGCTGACCGAGCAGGCCCGTGAGTCGTACAACGACAAGGCCGCCGACCTGATCGCCCAGTACGGCATCGATCGTGCTCTGCTCGAGGAAGCCGCACCGACCAGGGCGGTTGCCGGGGACGTCGTCCTGGACATCGACCGTCCCTATGCCCGAGACAAGATCATGCTGTTGGGAAGCATCGCCGGACCGCTCGGCTGCCGGCTGGTACACCGTACGCAACTGCTGCCAGGGGCGACCGCGCATGCGGCTCACCTGTTCGGGATGGCCGCCGACCTGGAGCGGACCCAGCTGCTCTACACGTCCCTGCTGGTCCAGCAGGCTCACGCCCTCGCGCTGGTCGAGGTGCCGCGCTCGCAGGACCCTCGGGCGTTCCGGCGGTCCTGGATGGCCGGGTTCGCCGCCGCGGTGCAGTTTCGGCTGACCCGGGCCGAGACGCTGGCTCGGGACAGCCGTGAGCGCGCGGATGCGGGCGGGCCGACGCATTCGGTCGCGCTGGTGCTCGCTGACCGGATGGCCCGCGTGGAGCAGCACGTCGCGGACACCTATCCGCGGTTACGCCCGATGCGCTCCCGTCAGCTGTCCGGGTCGGGGGCGCCGGCCGGCTTCCAGGCGGGCCAACGGGCGGATATCGGGACGGGTAACCGGGTCGCACGTCAGCCCCGTCACCGGGAACTGTGACTCAGACCTTGCCGCCGGGAATGTTTGGAACCGCGGTCTGAGTAGGACCGGACGTTCGCGGCGGGGCATAGCCCGGTGGGATGACAGTGGCTGGGGCGGCCGGTGCCGGTTCGGGGGTCGCCACGCGCAGACCCTCGGTGCTGGCGTGAGGTACGGGCAGGACGCCGCCGTCCTGATGGAAGTTCTGGCCGCAACCGCCGAGGAGGAGTGCAGCCGGGACGGCGACGGTGCCAACCATCATCATCACGGCGCGCCGGCCGCGGAGTGTGCGCATCTGGGACCGCCGGGTGCGGAGGGAATGTGTGGTGTCCACAATGAACCGGTACCCTACCGTGCCCATGCGCGACGTTCCCGCCAGGCCGGCCGGTCAGGATGATCATAATCCGTCCGCCGGATCCGGACCGCATGCCCGCCTGACGGCATGGGTGTCGGGATCGGTTCAGGGTGTTGGCTTCCGTGCATATGTCCGATCGCGAGGACGCAGGCTCGGCCTGGTGGGTTCTGCGACGAACCTCACGGACGGGCGTGTCGTGGTGGTCGTCGAGGGTCCGACGGCGGCGTGTCGGACCCTGCTGGAGATGCTCCAGGTCGGGCACACACCCGGCCGGACGGCCGAGGTGACCTTTTCCTGGTCGCCGCCGCGGGGTGACCTGACCGGATTCGTCCGGAGGTAGTGGCCCGGAGCCGGGAGCGTCAGGCAACCTCATGTGCCGCGGACTCGGGTCATATGTGCCGGGAACTCGGACCATCCACGGTGTCGTGCATTCGTCCAACCTCTGTTCGAACCACGGGTTGCTTCCGGCGGGCAACCGGACGGCGACGAGGTGTCCTCATCTCGACAAAGCGCCATCGCCGACCGCGCCGGTATGGCATCGTCTTGACTTTCGGCCACGTGACGTGCGATCCTCGATTCATTGTCTGGCGCGTAGTGTGATCTGTGGCGATCTTGTCGGCCAGATCATAGCGCGTCTCGCACCCGCTCGGTCACTCATCGTGGAGGACCATTATCATGGCGAAGGCCCTTTTCGGCCACGTCGGCTCCGGCAACGATCTCCGTTTGTCGTATGAGGTACGCCGACTTCGTGCGCGTGTAGCAGAACTGGAAGATGAGCTCGCGCGTACGCGTGCTCTTAATGATGCTCTTGAAGGCGTTGATGTCTCGGATGAACTTCGGGCGTTCGAAGCGGAGCCCGCGCTGACCTGATCCTCCCGGATCCGAGGCGGGAGCTAAGGGACGTTTCTCCTTGTGGGGAACGTCCCTTAGTGCTGCTGACCGGATTCGTCAAATCCGCTATGGACGCATCCTTGGTGTGTCTGTAACGGCCTGAATCTCGACAGTCTCTGTCGGTGATCAAATCGCAGCTGTGCTGCCTGTTGTGTCGAACGCTCTGAAGGGCCGGGTCGGTCCCGGGACCGCTGCGGCAGTATTGTTGGTCCGCAGTTGTCCTCTCGGGCACAGTGGCTGGGCGGGTCCGTGCGCGTACCACCGTCCCCGGTTGCTGGTGGTGCCCTACATCCGGGTACCGCGCCCGCGTCCCCTCCGACAGCTCCGGAGACCGGTGCACCTCAAGAGCCTCACCCTTCGGGGATTCAAGTCGTTCGCGAGTTCGACGACTCTGCACCTGGAGCCCGGCATCACCTGTGTGGTCGGGCCGAACGGCTCTGGTAAGAGCAACGTCGTCGACGCCATGGCGTGGGTGCTCGGCGAGCAGGGGGCGAAGGCCCTGCGTGGCGGCACCATGTCCGACGTCATATTCGCGGGCACCCCGTCGCGCCCGCCCTTGGGCCGCGCGGAGGTCCTGCTCACCATCGACAACACCGACGGCGCTCTGCCGATCGACTACAGCGAGGTGACCGTCGGCCGTCTGATGTTCCGCAGCGGCGAAAGCGAATACACGATCAACGGCAGTTCATGTCGGCTGCTCGACATCCAGGAGCTCATGAGTGACTCCGGAATCGGCCGTGAGCTTCATGTCATCGTCGGCCAGGGGCAGCTGGACGCGGTCCTGCACGCCCGCCCGGAGGACCGCCGCGCCTTTGTCGAGGAGGCGGCCGGTGTTCTCAAACACCGTAAGCGCAAAGAAAAGGCGCTGCGCAAGCTCGAGGCCATGGCGGCCAATCTCACCCGCCTCACCGACCTGTCCGCGGAGCTGCGCCGCCAGCTGGGTCCGCTGGGCCGACAGGCGGAGATCGCCCGCAAGGCCGGTGTCATCCAGGCGGCGCTGCGAGACTCCCGGTTGCGCCTGCTCGCCGACGAGATCGTCACAGCTCGTGGCGATATCGCTTCCGACGTCCGGGACGAGGAGGTGCTGCGAGTCAGACTCGCCACGGCCGGACGTGCCCATGCCGACGGTCAGCAACGCGAGCAGACATTGGAGGCGGAGCTGGCCGCCGTAACTCCGCGCGAGGCGGCCGCGGGCGAAGTCTGGCATGCCCTGGCATCCCTGCGGGAGCGCGTCCGCGGTACCCGGTCATTGGCCGCGGAGCGGGTCCGGCTGCTGCGGGCCGGCGGCGACGAGCAGCGCAGCGGTCGTGATCCCGATCAGCTGGAGCAGGAGGCCGCCGCCGTCCGAGAGCAGGAGAGCGCTCTGGTCGTACGGCTGGACACCGACCGGGACGGCCTCGCCGAGGTCGTCGCCCGCCGGGCGGAACTCGAAGCCGCGCTGGCCGGTGAGGAAAAGGCGCTGGTCGCAGCCGCCCGCGAGGCGTCGAGCCGCCGGGAGAACCTCGCGCGGCTGGCCGGGAGGGTGGAGGCCGCCCGGTCGCGGGCCACCAGCTCCGAAGCCGAGATCGTCCGGATTTCCGAGGCGGTGGACTCCGCTCGGATGCGCGGCGGGGAGACCAGCGACCAGCGGGTCACGCTCGAGTCGGAACTCGCCCGGATGGAGACCACCCGCAGTGAGCTGACGTCCCGGCATGCCGAAGCGGTCGCGGTCCACGCCGCCGCCTCCGAGAGGTTGGAGAACCTGCGGTCCGAGGAGAGCTCCGCGGACCGTGACCGGGCGTCCTGGCAGGCCCGCAGGGAGGCGCTGACCCTCTCGCTCACGCCGAAGGACGGCGCCGCGGCGCTGTTGGACGCCGCCGCCGGTACGTGGATGAACGACCCGGGCGCGGACCCGGGCGCGGGTGAGGCTGCGGTGAAGGGCGCGGGCGTCGGCGACGGAGCCGGTCACGGGATGCGCAAGGGGAAGGGGAAGGCTGCTCGGCGGGGCAACGATGGTGCCGTCGGGCCGGCGCTGCCGGCGCTGCCGGCGCTGCCTGTGGTGGCGGTGGCGGTGGATGCCGCTCGGCTGCCCACGGGCGTCCTCGGGCGCCTGGCCGCTTCGCTGTCCGTCGAGCACGGCGCGGAGGCCGCCGTGGCAGCCGTGCTCGGCCCGGCCGCGGACGCTGTCGCAGTCGGTGCCGCCGAGGATGTCGGTGCCGCCTTTGAATGGCTGCGGGCGGTCGACGCGGGACGCGCGGCCCTGGTCGTCGCCGGGCGACCCGGGGACGGTCTCGCCACCGACCCGGCCGCGGCCCTGCCGCCCGAGGCCCTGCGCGGCGGCGTACCCGCCCGTGACCTCGTACGGGTCACCGACCCGCGTTACGCGGAGGGTGTCGCCCACCTGCTGGCGGCCACCGTGGTCGTCGCGGATCTTGCCGCCGCGGTCGACCTCGTCCGGGCGCACCCCGACATCCGGGCGGTCACCCGGGCCGGCGACGTCATCGGCCCGGCACTTGCCACCGGCGGCAGCGCGCGGGCGCCGTCCCTGTTGGAGCTGCAGGCCGCCGCGGACGAGGCGGAGACGCAGATGATCGAGGCGGTCGGCCGCGGTGACCGTGCCCGGGGGGCGATCGTCGCCGCGCACGAGGCGGTGAACCGGTCCCGGGGTGGGATCGACGACGCGGCTGCGGCGCTGCACGGCGCCGATGCCCGTCACCGCGCGTTGTCCGAGCAACTGTCCCAGCTGGAACGGGCGAACCGGGCCGGAGCCGCGGAGATCGAACGCCTGGAGCGGGCTCGGATGCAGGCCGAAACCGTCCGGGATCAGGCCTACGGGGCCTTGACGGAGCTGGAGACGACGTTGGCCGCGACATCGTCTGAACCCGACGTCGGGGAGCGGTCGCCGGCAGAGCGTGACCGGCTCGTCGCCGCGACCTCGGCCGTGCGCGGCGAGGAGGTGGAGGCCCGGCTCGCGGTGCGCACCAGCGAGGAGCGGGCCCGGGCGCTGGCCGGCCGCGCCGACGCGTTGGTACGGTCCGCCGCGAACGAGCGTGCCGCGCGGATGGCTGCGGCCCGGCGCCGGGAGGTCCGGGAGCGGCAGGCGGCCGTGGCCGAGGCCGTGGCCGACGCTGCCGGTGTCGCCCTTGCGGCTCTGGAACACTCGTTGGTCGCCGCCGACGACGAACGCCGGCGCGCCGAGGCCCTTCGCCGGCGGACCGAATCCGATCTCACGACTGTCCGGGAGCAGGTCCGGGCACTTGCCACGGAGCTCGCGGCGCTGCGCGACGACGTCCACCGCGACGAGCTCGCCCGGGCCGAGAAGCGGCTGCGGGTCGAGACCCTGGAGACCAAGGCGCTCGACGAGCACGGGATAGCCGCTGACGACCTGGTCTCCGAGTACGGTCCGCAGGTGCCGGTACCGCCGGACACCGACGGCGGTGAGGCCGTCACGTTCGACCGGGCCGAGCAGGTGGCGCGGGCGGCCACCGCGGAGAAGCAGCTCAACCGGCTCGGCAAGGTCAATCCGCTGGCGCTGGAGGAGTTCGAGGCGCTTCAGGAGCGTGCGGCGTTCCTGTCGACGCAGCTCGACGACATCAAGAACACCCGTCGGGACCTGCTGCTGGTCGTCGCCGAGGTCGACGAGCGGGTCCGGGAGGTTTTCCGCGCGGCCTTCGCCGACACCGCCCGGGAGTTCGAGACGGTTTTCGCGACCCTGTTCCCGGGTGGGGAGGGGCGGCTCGTCCTGACCGATCCCGAGGACATGCTCACGACCGGTATCGAGGTGGAGGCCCGGCCGCCGGGCAAGAAGGTCAAGCGTCTGTCGTTGCTTTCAGGCGGCGAGCGTTCACTGACCGCGATCGCGCTGTTGCTGGCCATCTTCCGGGCCCGCCCGTCGCCGTTCTACGTGCTGGACGAGGTCGAGGCCGCTCTTGACGACCGTAACCTCGGCCGTCTGCTGGAGGCACTGGAGGGCCTGCGGGAGAAGTCCCAGCTGATCATTATCACACACCAGAAGCGCACGATGGAGATCGCGGACGCGCTCTACGGTGTGTCCATGCGTGGCGACGGCATCACCACGGTGATCAGCCAGCGTCTCCGGGAGCGCGCCTCGGCCTGAGAACCACCCGCTCGGTCTGTCAGGATCGGTGGCGTGGAGTACGTCCTCATCGTCATCGCGATCATTGTTTTCGGTCTTGTCGCAACGGCTGGTCTTGTGGTGGGCACCCGCCACCGAGGCCGTGGCACCCCCTCCCGGGAGCGGCCGCGTCCGGGGGTGGACCACCGGCCCGGAGTCGGTGATGACGCCGAGATCCCCCGGGACACCCCGCGGCGGACCGTCGACACCGTCGATCTCCCGGAGCATCTCGGCAGTCCCGCGCCGCCCGCCGGGATCGAGGCCGAGGCCGATGCCGACGCCAAGCTGCTCGACCGGGAGTTCGAGCAGCTCGCGCGGGATGCGGAACTCGCTGAGGTCCTGGAGGTACCCGCCCCGGCCGCCGGCCGACTGGTCCGACTGCGCGAGCGGCTGGCCCGGTCGCAGAACAGTCTGGGCCGGGGACTGCTGGTGCTGCTCTCCCGCGACAACCTCGATGAGGAGGTCTGGGAGGACGTCGAGGCGACCCTGCTGGTCGCGGACGTCGGGGTCATACCCACGCAGGAACTGGTCGAGTCGTTGCGCGTGCGGGTGAAGGTCCTCGGCGCGCGTCGTCCCGCCGACGTGCGTGCGCTGCTGCGCGACGAGCTGCTCGCCCAGATCGGTACCAGCACCAACCGCTCACTGGCGGTCGCCGTGGACGGCAGACCGGCGAACGTCCTCGTGGTCGGGGTCAACGGCACCGGCAAGACGACGACCTGCGGGAAGATCGCCCGCCTGCTGGTGGCGGACGGGCGGACCGTCGTGCTGGGTGCGGCCGACACCTTCCGGGCTGCAGCAGCCGACCAGTTGGAGACCTGGGGGAGCAGAGTCGGAGCACAGACGGTACGCGGCAGCGAGGGCGGCGATCCGGCGTCGGTGGCCTTCGACTCGGCGAAACGGGGAATCAGCGCCGGTGCCGACGTCGTGGTGATCGACACTGCCGGGCGCCTGCACACGAAGGCCGGGCTGATGGACGAACTCGTCAAGATCAAGAGAGTGGTGACGAAACTCGGCCCGGTCGACGAGGTTCTGCTCGTCCTGGACGCGACCACCGGCCAGAACGCGGTGGAGCAGGCCCGGGTGTTCACCCGGGCGGTGGACATCACAGGCATTGTGCTGACCAAGCTCGACGGGACCGCCAAGGGCGGCATCGTCATCGCCGTCCAGCGGGAGCTCGGCGTTGCGGTGAAGCTGGTCGGGCTGGGCGAAGGTCCCGACGACCTCGCGCCGTTCGATCCGGAGGCCTTCGTCGACGCGCTGCTCGGGGACCCGCCGAACTGAAGGACCGGGGGAGCCGGCCGAGCCGGACCGATCGCGGTCAGCCGGAGTCCGCGCAGGCCACGGTGGGTGCGGACACGGCGGGGCCTACTTGGTGGTCGCGACGGGTCCCTTCCGTACGGCGTCGAGGCGATCTACAGTTCCGGGGTGTGGTTCGGGTCCTGATCGGGCACGTCGATCGGGATCCGAAACATCCGGCGAGGTGTCCCCGCCATCCTCGACGTGGAGGGCGGAGATCGTGGCAGGTTCACGTCATGATCGCCGTGTGGGCGCGCCTCGCCGGGCTGTCCGGGTGGCGGGCGGGGGTCCTGCCGCATCGGACGGTCCGGCTCCGCCTTCCACGGCCGGATGCGTACTCTGAGAGTTGCGGTTCGCCAGCGATCTCGGAGTGTGCGCGTGTTCGACACCCTGTCCAGCCGTCTCGACAAGGCTTTCTCGTCGCTTCGCGGCAAGGGGCGGTTGTCCGAGGCTGACATCGATGCCACCGCTCGGGAGATCCGGGTGGCGTTGCTGGAGGCCGATGTCGCCCTTCCGGCGGTCCGGGCCTTCATCATCGCCGTGCGGGAGAGGGCCAGAAGCGCGGAGGTCTCGGCCTCGCTGAACCCTGCTCAGCAGGTCATCAAGATCGTCAACGAGGAACTGATCGCGATCCTCGGCGGCGGCACGACCACCCTGCGGTTCGCCAAGACGCCGCCCACGGTCATCCTGCTCGCCGGCCTGCAGGGTACGGGTAAGACCACGCTCGCCGGGAAGCTTGGCCGGTGGCTGAAGGCCCAGGGGCATACGCCTCTGCTGGTTGCCGCCGACCTGCAGCGGCCGAACGCGGTCACCCAGCTCCAGGTCGTGGCCGGTCGTGCCGGGGTGGACGTGTTCGCTCCGGAACCCGGCAACGGCGTCGGCGATCCGGTCACGGTTGCCCGTGACGCCGTGGAACACGCCCGCAGGCGCCTGCACGACGTGGTCGTCGTCGACACCGCGGGCCGCCTCGGCGTGGACGCCGACATGATGCGCCAGGCGGCGGCCATCCGGGACGTGACAGCTCCGGACGAGATCCTGTTCGTGGTCGACGCGATGATCGGCCAGGACGCGGTCACCACCGCGCAGGCGTTCGCCGACGGCGTGGGCTTTAGCGGGGTGGTGCTCACCAAGCTCGACGGCGATGCGCGTGGCGGTGCGGCGCTCTCCGTCTCGCATCTGACCGGCCGGCCGATCATGTTCGCCTCCACCGGTGAGGCACTGGAGGACTTCGACGTCTTCCACCCCGAGCGGATGGCGTCGCGCATCCTCGGGATGGGGGACGTCCTGACCCTCATCGAGCAGGCGGAGAAGGCGTTCGAGGCCGATCAGGCCGAGGCGATGGCGGCGAAGATGGCCGCCTCGGAGTTCACCCTCTCCGACTTCCTCGAGCAGATGCTCGCTGTCCGCAAGATGGGGCCGATCGCCAACCTGCTCGGGATGCTGCCCGGCATGGGGCAGATGAAAGAACAGCTCTCCCAGATCGACGACCGGGACGTCGACCGGGTGGTGGCGATCATTCGGTCGATGACACCGGCGGAAAGGCACGACCCGCGCATTCTGCAGGCGTCCCGCAAGGCACGGGTGGCCCGAGGCTCCGGGGTGACCGTCACCGAGGTCAACCAGCTCCTCGACAGGTTCGACGAGGCGCGCAAGGTCATGAAGCAGATGGCGGGCGGCATGGGGCTGCCCGGCGGTGGGCAACGGTCCAGAGCCGCGTCCAACCGCAAGACGAGCAAGAAGGCGAAGGGCGCGAGCCGCAAGGGCAACCCGGCCGCCCGTGCCGCGCAGACCCAGGCGCAGAAGGCCGCGACCGAGGCGCGGCGCACGGGCGGCCCACTCGGGCTGCCCCCGGGTGGGCTCGGTGACGGCGGTATGCCGGACATGCCCGATCTGTCCGCGCTGATGCGCGGTGATGGTTTCCCTCCGTCCGGGCAGGGGCGCGGCGGGCGGCGCTGACCTTTCCGGACGGCTCCGAGAAGTCCGGGCAGGCCCGGGCGTCGTCGGCGCCCGCGATCTGGCAAACTATGGTCACGACATGGGTTCTTCACCATCAGCGTCGTTGCGGTGTCCCTCTCCGCCGTTCTGACGCTCCGCAAACCCAGCCGCCGGTGCTCCGCGTCCCCACCGTGGCGTTCCGGTGGCCACCGACGTACGTCTGGAGCAGTTCGACAATCGTGGCAACCAAGATCAAACTTCAGCGCCTCGGCAAGATGCGTGAGCCGCACTACCGGATCGTCGTCGCGGATGCCCGCACCAAGCGGGACGGACGGGTCATCGAGGCGATCGGTCAGTACCACCCGAAGTCCGACCCGAGCATCATCAAGGTCGACGGCGAACGCGCCGAGTACTGGCTCAGTGTGGGCGCTCAGCCGACCGAGCCCGTGCTCGCGATCCTCAAGGTCACCGGTGACTGGCAGAAGTTCAAGGGCCTGCCCGCGCCGCCCCCGATGAAGGTCGCCGCGCCCAAGGTCGACAAGCGCGAGGCATTCCAGGAAGCAGCCAGGGCCGCGG
>NZ_CAKKTK010000042.1:0-38989 GCF_920656135.1 Frankia sp. Cppng1_Ct_nod
ACCTCGAGCACCGCTACTGGGACCGGCTGCGCCTCATTCCACCAAGGAGCGACTTCGCATCGACAATGACCGACAACGAACGCGCTGTGATGGGCCGCCACGTGACCTACTGGATGGGCCACGTAGACGCCGGGGTGGCGCTCATCTTCAGTCTTGTGGCCGATCCGGCTGGTGACTGGGGCATGGCCGTCGTCCAAACCGACTCCCTGGCACAAGTCACGGAACTTGAGAACGCCGACCCGGTTGTGTTCGAAGGCGTCGGACGATACGAAGTCCTCCCCTTGCCGCACGCCATCGCCAACCTCGGCGTTCGAAACACGTAGCCGCGACGAATGCTGGGACGGGCCGTACCCGTTGCGGACACTGACCGCAGGGGTTGGCCGTTGGACCTCCCGCATGGCCGGCGGAACCGCTCTCGCGTCGCAGTGATCTGCAGCCGGCGACACGAGAGCGGGTACGGGTGACGGGCAGCTGTCAGGCGCTCTTGATAGCCGAAATGTCCAGCTGAATCTTGATCTTGTCGCCAACGAGTACGCCACCACTGTCGAGCGGGGCATTGAAGCTGATTCCGAACTCTTTACGGCTGATTGTCGCCGTGCCTTCGAAACCCGCGCGGGTGTTACCGAACGGGTCCTTGGCGATGCCCTCGAACGAGACCTCGACGTCGATCGGCTTCGTCGTTCCGTGGATGGTGATGTCGCCACTGAGGACATAGCTGTTCTCATCGTCCCCGGCCTTGACGCCGGTACCGACGAAGCTGATCGAGGGGTGTGCCTCCACGTCCAGGAAGTCGGGGCTGCGCAGATGCCCGTCCCGGTCGGCGTTGGCCGTGTCGATGCTGGCGGTGGAGATTGTCAGGGTTGCGCTGGATGACTGCGGGTCGGCGCCGTTGAGGTTCAGCGTCCCTTCGAAGCCGCTGAAGCTCCCGCGCACCGTGGCAACCATCGCGTGACGTACGGCGAAGCCGACCCGGCTGTGCGCGGGGTCGATCGTCCAGGTGCCGGTGAGCTCGTTGAGAGCGGTCGTTGCAGATGTCATGGTTCTCTCCTGGGAAGGTTGTCCGCCTGGATGGTCATGAGCGGTTGGCGGGTCGTGCTCCATCAGCATATAGATGTTCGTGCAAACAACTAGTTTGGGAGAGGGGTCATCGAAAGGTCACCGGGCCGGGCCGGGGCGCAGGCGGGCGGTCACCACGGACCGCTGGAGCCTCCGGTGACGCCATGAACTATGATCAATTCACCTTTGGCTAGGGTATGACCATGGTCGGGACGCGGTGGCTCGACGCCGACGAGCAGCGGACGTGGCGGGCGTTCCTCGCCATGACGGAGCTGCTCGCTGATGCCCTCGACCGGCAGCTCCAGACCGACGCCCACATGACCCATGCAGCCTATGCAGTGCTGGTGACCCTTTCCGAAGCGCCCGGCCGGGCCATGCGGATGAGTGGGCTCGCTCGAGCGACCAACTCCTCCCAGAGCCGGCTGTCCCATGTGGTGGCGCGTCACGAGGAGCGAGGCTGGGTGCGCCGGGACAGGTGCCCGACAGACCGGCGTGGCCAGGTCGCCGTGCTCACCGACGCCGGTTTCGCCATCCTTGTCGCGACCGCGCCGGGCCACGTCGAGACGGTCCGCCGGCTTCTGCTCGACCCGCTCAGCCAGACCCAGGTCCACCAGCTCGGTGCGATCTGTCAATCGGTCCTGGCCGCGCTCGACCCCGAGGGGACTCTCTCGTCGGTCCCCTCCGACTGAACCCGGTCTCGCCCGCCGGGCATCCGGCCCGGCATCCCTGCGTGCCGGGCGTACACCCTGGTGTGTGTCGTGTCGTGGCGTCCCCTATTCTGACCTGTTCTTCTCCGGTGGAAGGACGCCCGGGGTCACAGGCTGTCCCGGGGTGGGGAACTCGGGGAGAACGGGTGAAGATCGAACACGGGGACCCGGCGCCGGATGGCGCGGAGGTGGGGGGCGGCGATCCGAGAGGCAAGCCGCTGGAACGATCCGTCGGATCCGGTCCGATGTTGACAGCTTTTCTTCGACTGCCGTATGTTTCGACCACGGTCGACACGCATGGCGTGTGGCCCAGGTCGGGCATTGTCCCGGATGTTGTCCGACCGTCGATCGGGATCTTTGCGGTCTCGGTCTCCTGTGAAGCACCCGAAGACTCCGGGTGCTCGGACGTCTACCTGACGTTCATGAAGAGCCATACCACCTTTGGTTTGGCATGCCCTTCGCAGGAGGACCGATGATCCCGCCGAGCATCGCCGATATCGCGGACGAGGACGACAACGTCGCCTTCTTCGCCTACCGTGATCTTGTGGGCCCGGCATTGTGGACGCGGATCGTCCGTGACGTCCACCGGGCCAAACCGGGTACGTGCGACTGCCGTCCCGAGTACCCGCCCGTGTTCGACGGGGCCGTCGACGTCACCGGGCCGCTGTGCGCACGCTGCACGGTCCTGTGGACGGATCTGCTCACCCCTGGTTTCCAGGTGTTGCGGGACGTGCTCGCGGGCCGGCTGCCGACGGTGGCCCGTGGCCGTAACGCCGGCCAGGAGATGCACGAATGGCGGGTTATCCGCGATCACGTCCTCTCGCCGGCGGCCGAACTCCAGGACGCTCCCGCTTTCGGCGTCATGCTGCGGGATTTCAACCCCCGGCGTGATCTCCTGGCGCGGGAGGAGACCCCGGCGAACCTGTACTGGTTGCGGGCCGCATGGGCGCAGCTTGTCAATTACCCCACGTCCGGCCGGATCGTGCCGACCGTGCGCCGCGAATCCGCGGCCGAACGCGGTCTGCCGACCCGTCCGGAGGTGGCGATCTGCACGGCGGTGTGGGCGGCTCCGCTGCGCGTCGACCCGGTCGACCGGGACATTCTCATCGAGTTCCTGCTCGGCATCCGCGATGAGATCACCGACCCGTTCTCGCTGCCGTCCATGGAACTGAAGTTCAGGCTCACCGCGCGGGAGGTCGACGAACGGCTCCAGCGTTCGCTCGCACTGTTGCCGCGGTGTAACCGCGAGTTCTACGAGCGGGCCGTGGCCGTGCCGCTCGCCGGGTCGTACGGATCAACCGGGTCGTACGGATCAACCGGTGAGGCCGGCCGGCCCGGTGAGGCCGCACCGTCGGCCGAGGACATCTGCGCGACAGAGGCCGACGCGCGCGTTCCGCGGAACGCGATCCTCGCCGAGCTGGCGCTCGACCCCGGCCGTTTTTCCGGCCGGGCCCGCGGCCCGGACCCGGTCAGGGTCCGGCTGCTGCGGTCCATCCTCGACGCCGGAGACGGCCGGAAGATCGACGTTGTCGCGGTCTTTCGGCGGCTTCTGCGGTTGGACGAGGATGCCGCCGGCCACGAGGTCGCCCGTCTCGTGAAGCTCGTCGCCGCGGCCGGGGTCTGGTGGGTTGACAGCCTGCTTCACGGTCTTGACGGGTACGCGGCATGATCCCGGGGGCCGTCATCCCGGGGGCCGTCATCCCGGGGGCCGTCATCGCGGGGGCAGAGCGGCCCACGCCTCCAGCAGATCCGCGAGGTCGCGGGCCTGCGTTGCCGACAGCACGACGGCGCGCGTCGCCGGACAGGTCGTCAGATGAGGTTTGCCATGGGCCGTAGGCGTTTCGGGGATCGCCGATGCTGCCCCCGCGCCCGGATCCGTGTTCCGCGGAAGGCCGGGTGCGTTCCGCGGAACATCGGACGCGGTGCAACCTTCCGGTGGTGGGTCGATCTCGACCCGGACTCCGTCGTCCGTCGCGATGACCCGGACCGACCGTGGGGCGGCCGGCGTTCCCGGTGGCAGAGGCGGATCGGTGATCTTTCTGCGGCCGGCGACACGCAGCAGGTCGGGACGCTCCAGCTCGGCCGTGCCCGAAGTGCGCAGCAGGGCGGCGACCAGGGGGCCGACCAACCGTTGCGGTCCGTCTGTCCAGCTCAGCCGCAACGGGGGAGTGCCGCCGTCGTCGAGCTCCAGGACGGCCCGGGCCCCGGCGAGTCGCAGCGTGGCCGGCCCGAAGCCGCCCTGCACATGCCGGGACGCCGGTGGGATGCCGGCCAACGCCGCCAACCGACCCACGTTTGCGCCCATCCGGCACCCCTCCCTTCACGTCCCGACAGACCGGCCCCCTGACGTTGCCACGACCGTGCCCACGACCCCGTCCCCACGACCGTGCCACCGCAACGTCCACCACGCCATGGCACCGCCGTTCATCGCGCCGCTGTCGCCGCCCCCGTCCCGCGGCCTGGCCAATCGCATGCGAACCCGTCCCCGAGTGGCTGGGGTCACCGGTCCTTTGCGGGGTGGACGGGGAGGGGACCCGCGCCCGGGTCGGGCAGGCTGACACCGCGGTCGCCACGGACGCGACCGCCCTGCTGCTGTTCGTTCTGCACGAACCACTCGAACGAGCGGCCGCGCGGGTCCGGCGGCACCGGGACGTCGACCCGCAGGCCACCCGGCCGGACCCGGGGATAGTGCACGGGTGTGGACGGGTCACCCGCAGCCGCGACGAGGAAGGCGCGGATGTGCGGCACATCCTCGAAGCGGTGCCCGCCCGCGACCGCGTTCCTGAACGCGTCGACGGTTTCCCGGGCCTCGGCGGGAAAGCCATCCACCGGAGGCTTCTCCGGCGCGAGCGAACGGTAGTACCCGGCCCACGACTCACCGGTGCGCAGATCCGTCCGCGTGGGGTCGAGGGTGAGCCGGACGCTGCCGAAACCCAGCGGTTTTCCCAGCCCGAGGCGGTGGAAACGGCTCGGACTCCCAGCGGGGCGGTCCCCGTTATCCTCCCCGCCCTCATTGCCGAGGTCGAGCAGCCACAGCAGCGCGCCGAGTTCGACGTCGGTGAGGTTGCGGACGTCGACGGTGAACCGGAACGTCGTTGCGGGGCGGACCCAGCCGTTCACCGACCGGTTCTGGTCGTCGCGGTTCTCGTCCTCCTTTACCCCGCCCGAGGTCTGTGTGGCGAACGCCGTCCCCTCGCGGTTCAACGGGTTCGCGCGGGAATCGTCATTGGGCACCGTCGATTTTCGTGGCCGGCGGTATTCCTGATAACGGCCGCCGTCCAGTACCTGGGTGCGGTCGGCCGTCGGATTCTTCCAGTAACCGTCGGGCAGGCCCGCGTGATGCGGGTAGACCTTGCGACCGCGCAGCATCCGGCCGGCGGAGACGAACCAGTCACCCTTGGGCAGCCCGGCGGGCAGTGGCACGGGATGGCCGTTGCGTTCGGCACCCACATAGAAGCGGCCCTGACCCGGCTTGGGTTGGCCGAGGATCGCCAGGGGCAGGCCGCGGCCCTCGAAGCGCTCCACGGCCGTCGCCGACGCCTGGTCGCAGATCACCGGGCCGATCCGCAGGCTGCCCAGCCACGCGCCGGCACGGTCGTCTCTGTCAGCGGTCTGCCGGTCATCCCGCCGATCATCCCGCGGGTCCTCGGTGCGCACCCAGCCGAACACCCGGTCCGCCGGCGACAGTTCACTGATGGTGTCCGCCGGTTGCAGGGAGCTATGAAGCAGATCGGTCGGTGCGACGCTGAACAGCTCCCGCGCGATCGTCACCGGGTACAGGCTGTCGACCTCGCCGCGGGCGTCCAGCCGCACGTAGATGAGATCGCCGTCGGTGAGGGTGCTCTTCGGGTGTACGAGATGACGGCTCCATCCGCCCTTGGTGATGTCATCCCTGCTGTCGTCATCCTGATCCTTTGCCGGGATCTCGCCCGGGCGGTGCGCCGCCGTGTAACCGGTGATGATGTCGCGCCAGACGCGCCGCAGGCTGCGGTCAAGGGGGAAGTACTCCCGGAGGTCGGCGTCGGGGTCGTGGAAGAACACCCGTTCGTCGTGCTTGCGGTCGATGTTCCGGTTCGTGACACAGACCCAGCCGTCGACCACCTTCTCCGGGCCGATCGGCTCGTACCACGAGGCCCCGCTCTGCTTCGACGTCCGCAGTGGCGCCGGTGCCGGCTCCCCGCCCGGCCAGGCCAGCGAACGCACCCACCACAGCTGGAAGTCGGGCGTGTGCGTGGCCGACCGGCGGTCCCACCGGTGATGCTGGACGAGCTGGATGCGGGCGCGGACCTGCGTGCCGTGCCTGGGCGGTGAGCCGTCCGGCATGGTGATGTTGAATGATTTCCCGCCGGGGTCGCGGACGTGCTTCGACCCGTTCGTCGTCCAGTAGCTCGGCAGCCACGCCGCGTGCATCGGCGAGCCGTGACGGCCCTGATAGCCCGAGGGAGTCGTCCCGGGCAGCAGCTCGATCTCGGCGGTGTCTCCTTCGCCGACGACCCGCGCCGGGATGGACGCGAGCCCGTCGCGGGCCGCCATCCGGTAGCCGAGGCGGGTGTCGTGGCCGGTGAACACCCCGAACCGGGAGTTCGTCACCGCCTCATAGGCGCTGCGCAGCATCCCCTTCACCGCTGTCGGTGGCAGGTGCGGGCGGGGCTCCTCCTTACCGTCCGGCGTGGTCACGAGCCGTTCCAGGACGCGGTAGGTCGGATGCCCGGTCTCCGGATCACGCTTGACCCGGGGGGTGTCCAGGAGCAGCAGCGGCGTGGCGACCGTGAGGGTGACACCGATCGTGCCCGACCAGCGGCCGTCGCGGAGCCGGTCGTGCCCGGCCAGCCGGTCGCGGTCGGTCGGGTCGCCCACATCGCCGAGGGTCCGGTGCGACTCGTCGCGCCGCGGCGCCGCCACGAACCCGTACGGGTTGAGGAAGGCGTTGAGCGGTTCCGGTGCGCGGTGGGACGGCTGGGACGGCTGGGACGGCTGGGACGGCTGGGACGGCCGTGCCGACCGGGCGGACGGTGCCATGTGCCGCGGGGGCTGACGGACCGTCCGCCGGTCGGATGCGGGAGGAGCGGCCGGCGGCGGAGTTGCCGGCCGCGTTGCCGTGCCGGCGCCCGGCGGCGGGGACACGGCCGTCGGCTCGGCCCCCTTGTCACGGATGCGCTTGGCCCGGCCTCCTACCCAGTCGAACTCGACGGCCCGGCCGGCGAGGTCCTCGTCGCTGAGGTCGGCCAGTGCCGGGTCCAGGAAGCGGCGTTCGAAACGCCGTTCTTCCGCGCCGTCCTCGATGATGACGAGTCTGCGGCTTCCGTCCGCGATCGTCTTCCAGGTGAGGGTGCCGGATCGGCTGCTCATCGCGCTGCCTCCGCTGGATGCTTCTGACGGCTTCCGACGCCGGTGGCGGCGGACAGCCGGGGTTCGTCGAGGTGCAGGCCGACGAGGCGTTCCTCGGCGACGAAGGAGTTGCCGTGCACGGGCTCGGTGGTCACGTACTCGACGGTCCGCAGGAACACGCATTCGTCCCTGCGCGGGGCGCGCGGCAGGGGCACGTCGAGCAGGCCGATGCGGGCCTCCGCCAGCCGGACCCACACCGGCCCGGTGGGAGCGGCCTCGTCATGCGGACCCAGCGGACGACCCCACAGCAGGTACCTGTTCTCGATCGTCCCGGTGGCCGTCAGCGGGTCGAGGGGTCCGGCGAGCCGGGCGCACGGATCCGGGGATTCCGACAGGATCACCGCGGTGCCAAGGCCCCTGCCCGTGTGCAGCCAGCGCAGTTCGGCGTCCCGGTTGAAGATCCGGGCCTCGAACACGGCCGCGGACCCGGCGGTCGGTAGCGTCAGCTCCCTTTCGGTCGTCGTGTCCGCGACGCCCGAGCCGTCCGCGAACGCGTCCGTACGGGGGACGGTCAGCCGGCCGCCGGCCAGCCGCGCGACCGTGTAGGCCCGCGGGCTCGCCAGCAGGGCCACGGCGGCACCGAGGTCGGCAAGGCGGATCGCCTCAAGCAGGGTGATGCCCGGGGACGCGGCGTCCCTTACGGCGTCCTTCTCGGATGTGGCGGAGTACAGCGGCGTCATGCTCGGCTCCCTTCCTGCCGCGCGGGTACGGATTCATCGGACCTGTCGACATAGGCCCGCCAGCGCTGGGCGCACGCGGCAACAGCCGGCTCCGCCAGCAGCGCGTCAAGATCGGTGTGGGTGCCATCGACATCCGGAAAGCCGATCACCTCGATCGAGGTGATCATGACGTCCCCGTGGCCGCGGTTGACTCCGTGCCCGAGCCGGACCCGCCCCGCCACCAGGTCCCGCAGGACAAGCAGCAGCAGCGCGAGGGCGGGCTGGGCCAGACCGCTGTTGCCGTCGCTGTTGCCGTCGCTGTTGCCGGGATTGGGATGGGGGCTGAACCGGCTCAGCCGCCGCAGGTCCACGGTCAGCTCAAGGTTCTGCCATCCGACGTGATGCGGCTCCAGGGTGCTGTAGAGGCGGCCCTCGGCGGCACCGCCGGTCCACCGGTCGATGGCGACATGGTCGGCCTGATCCATGTCGAGCCGCTTGAGCCGTTCCCGGACCTCCGGTGTGAGCTGCGCCCGGTCTTTCTCCCACGAGCGCCTCGGGCCGTTCCCCGCCAGGATGGTCAGACCCTCGACGTGGGCGCCGTTCAGCGTGCGCCACAGATCACCGGAGATCGGCCGGGTCGCGTAGCAGTCGTCCACGCCGAGCGCCCCGACCCCCCATGACGGCGTGCGGTACCGGGCGTCGTTGTCCTCGGTGTCGTTGTCCTCGCCGGGGGTCCCACCCGCGGAACCGAACAGGACGCGGACCGCGTCGAGCTCATCGAGCTGCGTCCGGAACCGTGCCGACCGCTTCGGCCCGGCCTGCTCGTCCAGCGGATGGGCGGCATCGGTGTGACGGGCGGTCCGCTCGATGCGTTCCGCGTGCGACCGCAGCGCTCCTTTGATCGAACTGCCGGGCAGGACGAGCGCGACCTGGTCGGCGCCCGTCACGGACCCGGGGCCGGCCGTGGCCGCAGACCGTCCGCCGCGGCGCGTTCCCGGTGCGGATGGATGGTCCGGGCCGACCCCGCTGACCAGCGGGAGCGCGTTGACCGCGAACCCGTCCACCCCCGAACGCACCATCACCGGGGACACCGGGCGCCACCCGACGCTCACCGTGAGCAGGTCCTTGCCCGGATCCTGGCCACCGAGATCCGCCGGTACCAACGTGGCGGTCCCTGCCGCCGGTCGGGTTCCGGTTGCCGGTAGCAGACCGAGTGCGCCGAGCAGGCCGTCCAGGCTGTCGAAACGCTGCTCGACGATTTCCGGGTCGCCGTCGAGGACGACCGAGCCGAGACCGCGGGTCCGTGCCGCGCCGAGCCGGACCCGGCGCCCGGCGAGCGCGCGCAACAGAGTGCCGAGCATCGCGGTGGCCGGGTCGGCTGCCCGATCCTTCTCCCGGGACTCCAGGTCGATCTCCAGGCGCAGGTGGGCGCCACGGGGGAGCACCGCCCGCCCGTAGAGGAAGCCGTGCGCGACCGTTCCCGAGACCCGGTCGATGCCGATGCCCGAACGGGCCTCGACCCGCGACCGCGGCAACGGCGTACCCGGATCGGTGTCCGCTGTGACCAGCCCGTCATGGACTATGATCCGGCTCGCCCAGCCGGCGTCGGAGACGTTCTGCGAGACGTTGCCCCAGATCCCGTCGAGGACGGCGTCGTCAGCCACCGACCGTGCCGCGAACGCGCGCAGCGCCCCGGCCAGGCTCGTGCCGGGCACATACAGTCGTGACTGTCCGTCAACAGCCAGGGCCAGATCGACGGACGGGTCGCCGCCGAGGCCGCCGACATGCAGCGGTGTCTCCAGCCGCAGCCATCCACGGACCCGCAGCCGGCGCACCATCGGGCGGCCGGCCCGTACCGCCGTGCCCGTGGTCGACAGGCTCGTACTCGACAGGCTCATACCGTTACCTTCCCGAGGATCTCGGCGGAGTCGCCCGCGTCCGCGGCGTCCGTGTTCTCCGCCGCCGCCCGCCGGTGCGCGGTCAGGCAGGCCGTGACCAGTGTCCGGACCGCCTCCGCCCACAGCCCGGTGTCGGCGCGCAGCCGGTCGGCCCCGCCGTCGGTCAGCACCAGTTCGTCGGCCGCGTTCCCGTCGTCCGCCGGGCCGAGACCCAGCAGCTTCCATACCTCCGAGCGGTCCGTGAGGAGTTTCTTTACCTGCCCGTGGACGTCTCGGGGCCAGCGGTCACCTGCGAACAGCCGCTTCAGCCAGTACTGGATCTCCGTCTGCTGCTCCAACCGGGTGAGGACGTCGCGCAACGCGCCGAGCTGGGTCGACGTCACCGTGTCGGCGGGTCCGAGGACCTTCCTGCGCCCCTCGCGTGTGGCGGTCCGCGCGGTCGCCTCCCGCTGGAGGTGTGCCCGCCACGCCTCCCGCTCGATGACCTGCGCCGTCGTGTACGCGGCGGTCTCTCGCGGCGGGACGAACGGCCCCCGTGGACCGGTGCCGGTGCCGGTATCCGCGCCGGTGCCTCGCCGCCTGCCGTCATTCCCCTTGCCGTCATCGAGCCGGCCCGGATGGATCACCAGCAGCGGGTCGTCGACGGCGATCTGGCCGAACCCCTCGGCGGTGCGTTCCCCGATGCCCGCGGCCCGCACCCGGGCGAGGGCATCGGGGGCGGGGACGGCGGTGGTGGTGAAGGTCAGGACGCTGCCCGCGGCCAGCCCCAGCAGGGTCGGGCGCGGCCGGCACCAGACGCGCTGCCACGACTCGGTCCGCCGGGTCGCGGCGGCCCGCAGCAGCAACCGGTCCGCCGACATCCCCGCGGTGGGGGTGAGCTTGACCCCCAGCGCGGCGCCGAGGTGCCTGGCGAGATCGCACGGGTCGGTCGACGGGCGCAACCGTGCGTCGCGGATGAGGACGTCCGACAGCAGCCACACGGTGATCGTCGATTCTGTGACGGTTGCTTCGGTGCCCCACCCGGCCGGCAGGGCCGCCGTCGTCGCCCACCTGGTCGGCGGGCCTTCGACGGTGACAGTGACCTGCCCGTAGTCGTCCTTGGCGGACCGGCCGAGCGACCACGTGCCCGCCAGTGCCGCACAGGCGCCGTCCGGCAGCAGCCCCGCGCGTACCCGGACCTCGGCCCGCAGCGTCGACCCGGCGGCGAGCGCCTCGTAGGTGTAGAGGCCGACCAGGTCGGACGTGGGGCGTTGGCGCTCGTCGTCGATGACGTTGTGGGTGCGGATCGTGAGTTCCGGTTTGCGGACGCCTACCGTGAACGGTTCGGAACCATCCGTCATGGGTGAGGCGGGCGGGGCGGGTGACGCACCGACGTAGGTGTTCCGGTACGGCTTTGCCGCGGCACCGGGCTCCCGCGGATCCTCGACCAGCCGGTTCACGGCCGCGTCGGTGTCGTCCTTCGAATGGAACCATGCCCGCGGCAGCGGCCGGCCACGCTCACCGTCGACCTCGACGGTCGCGTTCGTGACGACGAGGTCGCCGGCCCGGGCGAGCCCGCCCGGATCCCAGCCGGGCCGGTCACCCAGCCGCCGCAGAACGGCCGGCAGCAGCAGCGAGCCGGGTACGAAGTCCAGCGACCGGACGGCGTTGCCGACGGTGCGTTCCTGGACCACCAGCGGTGTGTCGAGGTGCATCCGGAGGCCGATGACCTCCCAGCCGGTGGTGTCGGGCCGCTCGGGATCAGCCGGGGTCGGCGGTTGCGCACGCACGGGAGGGACGGGTGGCGCGACGCCGTGACGTGCCCGCAACCAGGTCGTGAGGCTGTCCGGGGTCGGCAGCGGTGTGGCCGCTTCCCCGCCGGTGGTGACCCCTGTGCCGGTCAGGTCGGTGTCGGTCAGGTCGGTGTCGGCCACGTCGAGGCGACATCTGCCGGCGCCGCGGCGGCGCTTCCCGCCGATGGATTCGACCAGGCGCGCCCCGAGCAGCAGTACCGCCGCGGCGGCCAGGCGGCCCTCGTAGTCCAGCTCCGAATCCGCCCCCGACCAGCCGGCGAGCGTCGCGGTCGCGGTCAGCTGGACGCCTGAGCGCGCCATCTGTTCGAAGCGCAGGAAGCTGTCGGCCGCCCGCCCGGTGTCCGGGTCGATCTTCACTCCGGGTCGGACGAACGTGGTCGCGTCGCGCAGCCGGCGTCGGTCGTCCCCCCGCATGGCGGCGGCGAGCGTCGCCGGATACCGCGCCGGCCGCACGGACAGGGCAGCGGGACGCGGCTCACCCCGCACGGGCCGCCCGGCCGGGGTCAGCACAGGTTGGCTTCCGAAGAGGAAGTCGACCCAGGCGTGCCATCCACCATCCGACCCATCCGACCCATCCGACCCATCCGACCCATCCGACCCATCCGACCCATCCGACCCATCCGACCCATCCGACCCATCCGACCCGCCGGCGGTCGCGGTTCCGGGGGCTGACTGCGGTGAACCGTCGAGCGCGGCGGCGACGAGCTCACAGGCGTCCCGCCACACCCCGGTCAGTGTCTTGCCGGGTACGAAGGGCAGGCCGTCATGATCGGTGTTGACCAGTTTGTCGACCCCGCCGGGGATGCCCAGGCCGGTGCCACAGTGCCAGTCGCTGTCCATATGCAGGGTCAGCGTGAGGGCGAGGTGGCCCGTCCGGTGGACGTGATCCGGTGCAGTGACCGTCATACCGCAGCCTCCCGGGTCGCTCGCGTACGGCTGGCCGGTGTCTGCGGGTTGCGTGTCTCCCGGTTGTGCCGGTCCGGGAGGTCCCCCATCAGGTGGACCGCGTTCATCGCGTCGAGCAGAGCGGTGACCGGCGGTTCGGTGATGTCGGCGGGCCGGCCGTCGATCAGGCCGCGGTCGCGGACCCGCCAGAACAGCGACGCCGTGTCCGGGCTGTGGGCGACGCCGTCCGGGCTTCCGGCGTTCGGGTTCCCGCCGTCCGGGGTGCCGTCCGCAGTGAAAAGGTCGAGACCCCGGTCGCGGTAGTGGCGCAGCAGCTGGCGGAAGCGGCTGTCGGCGACGTCCCGCCCGGAGAACAGCGCCTCCCGCAGGTCGTTCATCTGGCTGGCCGGGAGTTTGCGGTCACCCGCATCGTCAGGCCCGTTGGTGGCCTCGAGGGTGTCGGTCAGGGCCGCCGTGCGCCGGAGAAGATCGTCCCAGTGGCGTCCCCGCGTCCACGGTGCGTCGCCGAGGCGCGGCCGCGGTGTGACGACGTAGGGCTGCGCGTACAGCAGGGCGCGTAGCTCCCGCTGCTTTTCAGGGTCGGGTTCGGCCGTGAGGTCGGCGGCGCCGGGCGGGACCTTCATCCGGTCGCGCAGATGGGTAGGATCGCTGCCGCCGCTGTCGTAGAGGACGTGGAACGAGAACGCGGACGCCCGGGGGCGCGGACGCGGATGCTCCGGAGCGTCCGTTGTCCGCGCATCGCCCGGCTGTGAACCGTCAGCCGAACTGTCAGCCGGCCCGCCGTCCAGCGAGTACCGTTTGACCGCCTTCTTTGCCTCCCTGGTCAGCTCCTCGGCCAGCTCGTAGGCGGCGGAGAACGGGAAGTGCGGTTTGACGACGGCTACCCCGGCGCAGGCGGTGAGCCCGTCTGGCGCCGTTCTCCCGATGACCTTGTTGCCGCGGGTCTCCTCCTCGAAGGCGGTGAGATACGCCTCGGTGAAGGCCAGGGCGACCGAACCGGTGCAGATCACCGTGAGGTCGTCGCCCCCGAGAACCAGCGGGAGGACCGGTACCGCGCCGTTCACGTCATGCCTGCGGGGGAGAACCCGGCGGCAGTGTTCCAGCGCTTTCTGGAACGCGGTGACGGTGCAGTCCTGGACGGCCTCCGAGAACGGGTGGAGGGCTCCGGCATAGCGGTCACTGAGTGTGTTCATGCCCCCGTTTCCGGGGGTTTCGCTGCCGGAGTTGTCGTCGCTCCCGCCGCCGAGCTCGGTGATCAGCTGGCCGAGGCTGTTGCCGTCCGCGTGGATGACCGCGACCCAGTCGGGCTTGTCGTCCAGATGGTCGGCGATCTTCTTCAGGGTGTCCTTCGAGATGCCGGCGTGGCAGGCGAGCCGGTGGAACCCGTCATCCCGGGCGTCGTATTTGGCCAGGCTGGGACGTGAGCGGGGCTGGCGCGAGCGGGCGCCGTCCCCGTCCACGACGACGTCATAGGCGGGCAGGCCACTGGCCGCGCACTCGTCCACGATCGGGATGCGCGGGAAGCGGTTCATCGGGCCGGGACGGTCGTTCCTGACCGCCGGCAGCGATTCGTGGACCTCGCGACATGCCCGGGCCAGCATGCTGACGGGCGGCTTTCCCACTTCTTCGTGCACACCGGCCCAGTCGAACGGCTCGCCGACGACACCGCACACGTCCAGGCCCGGAGCCTCCCGCAGGGCCCGGGCCGTGACCCGGCCCACCAGCGCCCTGCCCTGCTCCGGGTCACGGACGACGATCTTGGCGTTGCCCGCCGCGTTCACCAGGAGCTGCGCCGGCCTGTTGTCGGCGATCCGCCACCCCCGGTCGAACCCGGTGAACTCCTCGGCCAGCGCATCGCGTACCCACTGTTCGAGCCGGTAGATGAGTTCGGACGCGCCGACGTTCTCCCGCCGTTTCGTGGTGTCGAAAATGAAGGTCTGGTTTCCCGACGTCTCGATGAGGACGACATGACAGGTGAAGTCCATCCGGTTGATCCTTTTCTTCCGTGTCGGTAACCGCCGGTCCTGCCCAGGATGGGATGGCGGGAGCGGGACCGGCAGCCCCCCGCATCTATCCCTGACGGACGACCGCTGTATCCCGGACGACCGCCTCGATGACCGCGAAGACCTCGTCCGGTGCCAGCGTGCTGCGGGAACCGTCCGGATGCCGGGGTGCGCCGCCGACGGACGTGCCGCCGCCCCAGCCGGGTTCACGGGTCGCGAGCGCGCCGAGGATCGTCCCGGATCCGCCGGGCGGGCCGACGGGAAAGCGGTCGACGAGGTCGCTGCGCCGCCCGATCGTGTAGGCGACGGAGGAGTCGGGCAGCCGGCGCCACAGCACCGCGCGAGTATGCCCCGCGGCGTAGAGCGGGTTGAAACCGTCGCCGTCGCTCGTGGCCATCACCCAGCCGGTACCCCTGTGGGTGATCGTGAAGTTCGACCCTGCGCGGGCCGGCGTGGTGGACGCCTGGTTCGTCGCGGATGCATCCGTCACCAGCTCCGCGATCGCGGCCACGCAGGTGACAAGCGCCTCGACGGGATCGTTCGCCGGGGCGTGCCCGCGCGGCAGGGGGACCCTCGCGGCGAACTCGGCGAGCAGCGCCGGGTCCGCCACCGGATAGGCGGGACCGTGCGCATCCCGGCTGCCGACCGCCTCCACCAGAGCCCGGGTGCGTGGCATGTGCGCGGCCCCGGGCGTGACCCACCCGGGATGCGCCAGCAACGCGACCGCGAGCGCGGTGTCCGCGTCGACGTCGTTGACGTACACCGTGTAGGGCGCGGGGTCGAGGCCGAGCAGCAGTGCGTCCAGCACCTGCCGGCACGTGGCCGAGGTCACCAGCCGCACGCAGTTGCCATGGTGGTCGAAGCTGAGCCGCCGAGCGTCGAGATCGAGCCGCGGCCCCTGCACCAACCCGTCCAACGCGATGCTGTAGGCGGGTAGCTCGTCCAGGCCTACGATGCGACCCGGCGCGACGACCACCCGTAGCGCGCCGATCGTGACAGCGCCCTCACAGCCGTACCTGTGCCCGATTCCCGCAGTCCCGCCGGTCGTGTCGCCGCTCATCGTTCTCCGCCCTCCGGCCGGGCACTGCCACCGTGACAGCCGCCAACCTCACCCCTGACGGACGCCCACCCTGCGGTCGGGCGGACCCGGATGACGCGCGGGGCGTCCCTGGTGCCATCCTCGCCCTGGGGGAACGGATGGATGCTACGAGTCGGTCGTCCGTCAGAAACCCGTGGAGCATCGACCAATGACCACGGAGGGTGTCACGCCATGGCCACCATCAACGAGCCGTCCCCTGTTGCCGGCCGCGTCCTCGTTCACATGGTCGGTGCCGCCGATCTCGGAGTCCCGTCCGGGCCACGGTTCAGGGAGAAGCTCGCCGAACTCGGCGCGGCCGACCCGGCGCAGGCCGCCCGCCTGTTGACGGCGAGCGCCGACCCGAAGCGCCCGGTACCTCTGGCGGCGGTGTTTGCGGACGGCGCCCCCCGGTACGACCGGGTTGTCCTCGTCGTGACCAGGCCACAGGCCGGTACAGTGCCCGACGAGGACTTCACCCGTCCGCTCGGCACGGCGATGAAAGAGCGGCTGGAAAGCGAGGGCCTGTACGGCGTCCATTTCGAAAAAGATGCCGTGGAACTGCTGGAGGTCGGCGCCCCGCACAGCTCCAAGGTACGTGCGGCCATCCGTGACCGGCTGATGGGTATGTATGCGGGTAGGGCCGCGCCTCAGGTGGACATCCAGTTCACCAGTGGCGCGACCAACGCGGGGATCGGGCTGGTCGCCGGTACGCTCGAAGCCGGTGTGGAACCGCGGCTGGTGCTCCTGACCGGCGGGACCGGTAGGAGGATCCCGCTCCGGGATGAATTTCCCGCCGATAAGGAGAACGCGCAGCGCTGGCTCATCCGGAACCGGTTCTATTCACCTATGATCAAAAGCGATCCCGATAACGAGAAACTGTGGCAGAGTCGGCTGGACCGCCAGATTCTCGTGGCCGAGACCACCGACCGCGACGGTGACGGCGGCACAGCCATGGGTATGCCCGAAGGGGATCTGGCCCGTGTGCTCCTTGAGCGGATCGACCGGTATGAGGCAGTCGACGGTTTTCTTTTCCGGGCCTGGCTGAAGACCCGTACTCGTGGCCTCGCCGACCGGGACAATACCGACCTGGACGCGAAGCTCGACGATCTGATCAGGCGTCGTTTCCCCGACCGGGAGACTCGGAGCAGGCAGGAGACGCTGGCACGTAGGGAGATCGAGTCCTTGCGGGACGTACGCAGGGCGAAGGGACTACGGACGTCCGCGCTCGACTTCCTGCTTCATCCGCGGCTTCCCGCGGCGGAGAACGCGGCCAAGGATCTGGCGCACGGAAACCGGGCGGATCCGAAGGACCCGCGGATCATCGGCCGTTTCCTGGAGGCGCAGAGTTATCTGCCCCGCCATGACGAGGAGATCGTGAAGATTGGATACCCGAGGTGGCCCTACCTCGGTGACCAGCGCGCTCTGATTCTCATCGCCCTGGGAAAGGGCAGGGGCGAGGATTCGCTGACATCCGGTCTGGACGGTCTCATCAGGCAGGCACGTCAGGATGACCGGTATGACATCACCCCGATGATCCGGATCGTCGTTTCCGCGGAGACCGAACCGATCGGCCGGTTGTGGGAGGCGAAGGCCCGGGCACAGGACGTCGACTGCCGGGTTCTGCTGACATGCGGGATCGACTTCGGTGATCTTGAGGCTATCCGGTGTGACGTGTGGGACGCCCTCGCCGCCGATGACGGCGAGCTCGACACCGTTGGGGAGGTCTGGGTGGTCACGGGTCCCGGTCCGAAGCCCCAGGGGCTCGGGCTCCTGCTCACGGGTATCGAGTGGGGTCTGTCGTCGGCCTGCCCGACCCGGCTTGTGGAAATCCGTTCTGCCGCGGCGGGCTCGAACGAGTCGATCGTGGAGCTCGATCGGGAGGCGATTCTCAACCGCGTCGCCGGGGAAGCCGAACTGGCCGGGGTCGCTCTGTCCGCACTCGACTGCCTGGACATCAGCGCCGCGGCGGCAGCGCTCGACCAGGGGTGGGCGGGGTCGCTGCGGCCACTTGCCGCCAGAGTGCGCAGGCTTTCTCTCGTCCCGGCCCCCCGTGATGGCGTCCGGGGGAGGAAGAGACCGACCGCCGGGACGGGTGCCGGCATCGATCCGGAATGGCTCGCTTCGATCGGCATGCCGGATCAGGAGACTTCTTCGCTTCTGCTGCTGCGTCCCCGGCTGCGACTCGTCCAGACGCTTGCGAAGAGTGATCCATGGGGCTGTGCGGTACGAGCCGCGGCCCTGTGCGAAGGGACTTTGGGAAAGGATGGCGACACCGGATGGCGGACGCTGTGTGACCGAAAGAGCCCACGACACGTCCGACAGGCCAACGACCTCGCGTGCTACCGCAACGCCAGCCCGGCCGCGCACAAGGAGGAGGTCGATCGGCGTCGATCGGCAGCGGGACGTCCGATTTCCCGTCGGCCGTCCGCGGAGGAGCTACGTGACTGCCTGCGGGGCCTGCGCGAGGGGCTCAGCCGGCACGTTACGGTGAACGGTCGCAGACTGCCGGACACCGGGGACGACGTGCTCGTCGATGAACTCGAACGGCTCAAAAAAGAGCTCCGGGCTTTCACCGCCGCCACCTGACGCACGCACGCCCCCGCCCGGCTTAGGGACGGTGCCAGGTCTCCGGGTCGGCGGGGAGCTGCTCGCCGCTGGCCATGTTCTTGACCTCGTGCGGCTTGCCGTCCTCGAAGGGGGGGAACCAGACGAACGGGATCCCCTTGCGGGAGGCGTAACGGATCTGCTTCCCCAGCTTGTCGGCCTGGTGGTAGACCTCGACGTTGTAGCCGCGGACACGCAGCCGCGCGGCGGTGGCCAGGGCCTCGCCGCGCCGGGTGTCACCGGGGATGACGACCAGGATGTCGCTGGGGCAGCTCGGGCCGGTGGCCAGACGTCCTTCCGCCACGAGCTTGGCGAAGATCCGGGTGAGGCCGATGGACATGCCGATCCCGGGGAGGTTCCGGCGGATGAACGACCCGGCCAGGTCGGCGTAGCGGCCACCCGAACAGATGCTGCCGTAGTCCGGCCAGTCGACAAACTTACCCTCGTACACGGTGCCGGTGTAGTAGTCCAGGCCACGGGCGATGGACAGGTCCGCCACCACGCTGCCCGCCGGCAGGTCGGACAGCTCGTCCAGGACGAACGACAGCTCGTCGAGCCCCTCGGTCAGCAGGTCGGAGGTGACACCGAGGCGGCGGATGTCGTCGGCGACGCCCGCGTCGTTCCCACGGATGTGGGCGAGGTCCAGGCAGGAGCGGATCTGTCCGGAGGACAGTTCCAGCCGGGTGGCCAGCAGTTTCTCGACACCGGCAGTGCCCACCTTGTCAATCTTGTCCGCGATCCGGATCACGGCGAGGGGGTCGTCGATGCCGAGGCCGGCGTAGAAGCCCTGCAGCACCTTCCGGTTGTTGATGTTGATCGACCAGGCGGGGATGCCCAGACCGGTCAGGATCTCGTGGATGATCCGGGGGAGTTCGGCGTCGAAGTGCAGGGGGACATGGTCGACGTTGATGACATCGATGTCGCACTGGGTGAACTCGCGGTAGCGGCCTTCCTGGGGGCGTTCCCCACGCCAGACCCGCTGCATCTGGTAACGCTTGAGCGGGAAGACCAGGTCGTTGAAGTGCTGGGCCACGTACCGGGCGAACGGCACGGTCAGGTCGAAGTGCAGGCCGAGTCGGGCGTCGCCGTCATCGGTCGCCTCGGCCTGTAGTCGGCGCAGCGTGTAGACCTCCTGCGAGGTCTCACCCTTGGCCAGGAGTACGTCGAGGGCTTCGACGGACGGTGTCTCGACCGAGCAGAAGCCGTAGCGTTCGAACCCCTGGCGGATCTCGTCGAGCCACCGCAGCTCCACCAGCCGGACCTCGGGCAACCATTCGGGAAACCCGCTGACCGGCGCCGGCCGGACGAGCTGCTCGTCGCTCATCGCGGGCTTCTCTCCTCTCGTGGCATCGCGCGTCCGACATGACACGCCGGCCGTACCGTATCCCGCGCGCCACGGTGGCGGTGCGGACGTGTCCGCGGGAGACGTCCGATCAACTGATCACTCCCTTGACCGGGTCGCCGAGCGGTACCGGCTGCAGGACGACGATCTCACCCCGCTGTGCCAGCAGGCCGTCAAGCTGCTTTCGGACATTGGCGACGTTCTCGCTCCTGCCGTGCGCGGCGAACGACTCGGCATCGGCCCACTCCTCGATCGTGACGAAGCGATCGGTGTGATGGTGCAGTGCGTAGCGGTTGCATCCCTCCTCGGCGTGGACGAGTGGGACCGCACCGCGGAGGATCTCCAGGACCTCCTCCGCGCGCTCGGGACGGGGGAAGACCGTGGCGACGACGACGACCGGCATTGTGACGAGGGCCTCTCGGAGCAGCGGATGCGGGCTGAGATGTTTTTCGTGAACGTGGCGACAGGCCCACGGCATCACGAGCCTGGCGTTCCGTGCCTATCACGTCCGCGTCCGACCCGTCCGCGTCCGATCCGTAACCGGGACGATCCCAAGCCGTTCGGTGAAGAACAGCGGCACAGTGACGCAGTGGTGACTTCGATCTGGTGGTGCACACCGGCCGTGCCGGTCGCCTCCCGCAGCTGGATGACAAAGGAGATATCACCGGGCGGATTCAACCAGTCAGTGCGTCACGGCCGCTGTGACACGCTCACCCGGTATCGCCAGCTTCCTGGTCGCCGACCGCGAGCTGCCCGATCGCGTCGGCGAGCGGGATGAGTTCGTCGCGGTCCGACAGCCGTTTGCGGTAGTGCTGACAGCGTTCGATCGCGGCTAGGATGCCCGCAAACCGCTCGCGGGGATCGCGGCTCACAGCGGAACGAGGTCGGCACGAGCCGTCGTCGAAACCGGTTCGCGCAGCAACGGCTCCGCCACGACATCCACCCGCACGCCGAGCAGGCTGGTCAGTTCCTCGGCGATCCCGGCCAGCCGCATCAACGGGTTGCCGCCCGCAGGGTCGAGGTCGACCAGCACGTCGAGGTCGCTGGTGGCGGTGGCGTCGCCCCGGGCGACAGAGCCGAACAGTCTCGGATTGCGCGCGCCGTACCGATCGAGCATGCACTGAACCTGCGGGCGGTGGTGAGTGATCATCGCCCGCAGCGCTCGTGCCTCGGGCGTCGGGCTGGCCATGAGTTGAGGCTACGACACAGCCTGGCGTCCGGTGGCTGGTTCGCTGCATGACTCCACCTCGCCCTTGCCTCCCTGGATCAGCCGCATCGCGGAGGCGGGCTGGATCTCCTCGGGTCTGTTGCGTTCGCCGGGTCCTTGATCAGGCAAGGTGGACGAATGCGTCGACCTGCCGTTCGTCCAGCGGGAACTCCGCAAGACCCTCTACATCAAATTCAAGATCCGCGACAATGACGTCTTCGAGCGCGCGCTCGGGTACATCCGGGAGTACTACTGACGACGTGGCGCAGCCAGATCCGTGCGGTCGCCCCATCCGCCTGCCCGACCACTCCGGTCCGGCTGGAGCGGGGCAGGTTGCGCATGTCCTGGGCGAGCGCCGAGCGCGGCGACGGCGTGATCATCCGAGGGCGGTCCGCTCCCATGCGCGCCGGACAAGGGCGGGGAGGACCAGCTCCGGCCAGGCGTCGACGAGCAGTGCCCCGTCGATGTAGGTGAGGATGTCCTCCGCTCGGCCTTCGCGCAGGACGATCTCATACAGCCGGTGGCGTTGGCGGCGGTCCCGCCCGCCCGTGCTCACGACAGCTTGGGCAGGTCGAAGTGCTCGCGGATCTCGGCCTGGACGTCGGCGGCCGGCCGCCGGGCGTCGATGATCGCCACGTATTCCTTGCGCTGGAATGTCTCCATCACCGGCCGTGTCTTCTCGTGATATTCGCGGAGGCGTACCGCGAGGGCTTCGGGGTTGTCGTCGGACCGGGTCAGCAGCTGACCTCCGCAGACATCACACGTGTCCTCGACCGCGGGACGGCTGGCGATCAGGTTGTAGTCCAGTCCGCATCGCGAACACAGCCGTCTTGCCAGGACCCTGCGGTACACCTCCTCGCCGGGAAGATCCAGATAGATCACCCCGTCGATGTCGTAGCTTTCCAGGAAGAACTCGGCCTGTCGGGCGTTGCGGGGAAAACCGTCGATGATGAAGCCGTAGTTCCAGTCGTGGCTGGCGAGGCGTTCGCGGACCACGGACTCCACCAGGTCGTCACCGACCAGGTGGCCGCTGGCAACGATGCGTTTGACCTGGGCGCCCAGTTTGGTATGGCTCTGCACGTTCCACCGAAATATGTCACCCACGCTGATATGGACGAGATCGAGGTCATCGGCGAGCATCTTCGCCTGCGTGCCCTTACCGCTGCCCTGCACACCCATGATGACGAACTTGCGCATATTCACCTCCGACTACGCGTGGATCCCTCCGGACACCATGCCGCCTGTCGGTCTGCCGGCGACCGTGGAGTCTGCCGGCGACCGTGGAATCGACCGACGATGTGGAATCAATCGACGACGTAACGGCGTGGTACCCAGGCCTGGCTGTCGACGGGTGGACGTGCGTAGGCGCGTTCCTGTCGTGCCGGCAGCGCGATCTCCTGGTGCGGAGGATCCTCGTACGGGACGACGGTCAGCAGATGGCTGATGAGGTTCAGCCGAGCGCTGCGCTTGTCATCGGCGTCCACGACATACCATGGCGTCTCCCTGAGGTCGGTGTAGGAGAACATCTGGTCCTTCGCCTCGGCATAGTCGACCCAGTGGGCGCGGGCCTCAAGGTCCATGGCTGACAGCTTCCACCGTTTGTCCGGGTTTTTGATACGGTCGGCGAAGCGTCGTTCCTGCTCCTTGTCGCTCAGTGACAGCCAGTATTTCACCAGGATGATGCCCGACCGTACCAGTGCTCGTTCGAGCTGCGGGCACGTCCGCAGGAAATCCTCGTACTCCTCGTCGGTGCAGAAGCCCAGGACTCTTTCGACGCCTGCCCGGTTGTACCAGCTCCGGTCGAACAGTACTATTTCGCCGGCTGCGGGCAGATGTGCGATGTAACGCTGGAAATACCATTGTGTCCGTTCACGTCCGGTCGGCGTCCCGAGGGCGACGACCCGGCAGTAGCGGGTGTTGAGTTTCTCGATGATGCGTTTGATCGCTCCGCCCTTGCCCGCGGCATCCCGGCCTTCCATGATTACAATGACGCGGAGGCCGCGATGGACGATCCACTCCTGCATCCGGACGAGTTCGCTCTGCAGGCGGTCGAGTTCTTTCTCGTAGTGCTTCCTGGAACAGCGCTCGGGGGCGATGCCCGCGGACAGCGCCGCCACGGTCGCCGGATCGGCTTTGTCGATCGGTTCCGGTGTGGCTCTGTGCTGTTTCTTCCGAGCGCTGTTCGGGTCAACCACGGTCGGTACCGGTCGGGACTCCGTAGGCGTCGGGACCGCTCGTGAGCAACTCCTGAACGATGATCACCCATACTCCCCAGGCCTGATGGAGGCGTATTTTACGGCGTCCGCGGCCCTGGTCGTGAGATTCTTCAGGATCGATCAGGCAGTCCGCGACGAGCCGAAGGAAGGGCGTGTGGATCCGGTCACGCTGTCGGTGCTGGCGAGCGGGCTCGCCGGTATCGCCGAGGAGATGGGGACGCTGCTGGTCCGCAGCGCCTACTCGTCCAACATCAAGGAACGCAGGGACTGCTCGGCCGCACTGTTCGACGCGGCAGGGCGGATGGTCGCCCAGGCCGCCCACGTTCCCGTGCACCTTGGCGCCATGTACGAGTCGGTTCGCGCGGTGGCCGAGCGTGGTGCCCTGCCCGGGGACGTATGGGTGCTCAACGACCCGTTCGCCGGCGGGAACCACCTACCCGACGTCACGCTCGTCTCGCCGCTGGCGACCGAAGGCAAGATCATCGCCTATGCCGCGACGCGGGCGCACCACTCGGACATGGGTGGGATGCGTCCTGGGTCGATGCCGGCGGACTCGCGGGAGATCTATGCGGAGGGGCTCATCATCCCACCGGTACGCCTTGTCTCGGGCGATGAGTGGCAGGGCGACATCCTCGAACTGATCTGCGCGAACTCCCGGACGCCCCAGCTGCGTCGCGGTGACCTGCGCGCCCAGGCCGCCGCGAACCGGCTCGCCGGCACCCGGCTGGCCGAACTGGTCGAACGCCGGGGCCTGGCGGTGGTACTGGAGGCGTTCACCGAGGTGCTGGCCTACGGCGAGCGGCGGGCCCGGACGATGATCGCGGGCCTGCCCGACGGCCGTTACACCGCCGTCGGCGAGGTCGAGGGTGACGGCGTGGATGACGACGACATCCCGATCCGGGTGACTGTGACGGTCGCCGGGGACACGCTGACCGTCGACTTCGCGGGTACGTCGTCGGCGGTGCCCGGCAACGTGAACTGCCCGCGGGCGGTCACCCGGTCGGCGTGCTGTTTCGCGTTGCGGGTGCTGCTGCCCGACGACGTCCCGGCCAACGACGGCACCTACGCCCCGCTGGAGGTGCTGACCGAGCCCGGGTCGCTGGTGGATGCGCGCCGGCCGTCAGCCGTGGTCGCAGGCAACGTGGAGACGTCCCAACGGATAGCGGACATCGTCCTTGCGGCCCTGGCCCAGGCTGTGGCTGCCCGGCCGGAGGCTGCCCGGCCGAAGGCGGGTCCACCCGCGCAGGGACAGGGCACGATGAACAATCTGATCATTGGCGGGCGCGGGTGGACGTACTACGAGACGCTGGCCGGCGGCCAGGGAGCTTCCGTACGTGGACCCGGCCCGTCCGGGGTGCATGTCGGTATGACCAACACCCTGAACACCCCGATCGAGGCGTTGGAGCTGGAGTACCCGATGCGGGTCGAACGCTACGAGCTTGACCCGACCACGTCCGGGACGGGCCGCCACCGGGGCGGCGCGGGGCTGGTCCGATCGATCCGTGTCCTGGAGCCGGCGACCCTGTCGGTGTTGACCGATCGTCGCAGGCATGCTCCACAGGGTGCTGCCGGTGGCGGGCCGGGCGCGATGGGTCGTAACGAGGTGGACGGTGTCGCGCTGGCGCCGAAGGCGAGCCTCGATCTGCCGGCTGGTGCGGTAGTCACTATCCGTACCCCTGGTGGCGGTGGGTGGGGTCGTCCGGACCCGTCGTGACCACGTCGTGGATTGTGACGGTGCGGACCGACCGCGAGTTGATCGGCATGGCGCGGTCGTCGGCGTGGCACTGTCGTCGTTTCAGTGGGGCCTGGGTGGTCTCAGTGGGGCCTGGGTGGTCTCAGTGGGGCCTGGGTGGTCTCGGTGGGCCTTGGTGGTCTCGGTGGGACTTGGGTGGCCGTATGTTGCCTGGTTCGGGTATTTCCGCCACGGCGGAGCGGGAACGCGCCGATGATCGGACTGGAACGCGTGACCGGGCCGGGCCGGGCCGGGACGGGACGGGTGCAGTCTCGCGAACGCGTTCACGGCTATCCGGGACGTGTGGAGCGAGGTGTGCGACGCGTGGAGGCGGGCCCAGGTGCGCTGTCGCTGTTGGCTCGGGCGTTCGACGGCTCCCTGCTGGCGGCCGGTGCGCGGGCGGATGCGGCTGCCAGGGCGTCCGCATTTGCCGACCTGGCGTTACGACACGCCGAACCCGGGCGTTCTTATCACACGTTCCGCCACGTAGCGGAGATGCTGACGGCGGTACGGCTGCTTGTCGCGGCCGACCGCAACCGCGCCCGCAGCGGTGGTCGGCCGTATGGCGACGTCTGCCTGGCGTGGCCGGATCCTGCCTGCGTGCTGGCGGTCTTCTTCCACGATGCGGTCTACGACACCCGGGCGGGCGACAACGAGGCCCGGTCGGGGGAACTGGCGGTTGCCACGCTCACCGCTTTGCAGTGCCCGGGGTCGCTGGTCGGTGACGTCGACCGGTTGGTGCGCGCGACCCGGACGCACGCGTCCACCGAACCGGACGAAGCGGTGGTCAACGATGCGGACCTTCGGGTGCTGGCTCGGCCGGCGCCCGAGTACGACCGCTACGTGCGCAGGATCCGGCGGGAGTATGCCTGGGTCTCCCCTGAGCAGTGGATCTCCGGCCGGGCGGCCGTTCTGTGCTCGTTGCTCGAAAACGGGGTGTATGCCACCCTGTGGGGGTCCCGTCACTGGGAGTCGGCCGCCCATGCCAATCTGAGCCGGGAACTGGCCGGCCTGCGGTAAGGCCGCATCCGAACCGAATGCGCCATCGTCCGCTTCGGCGATATCGGATCGCTTGTTCGAACTTTCGGGTTGCGCCCGATTCACGTCCTCCGCCGCGAGGCGGTGGCACGTATGAATTGTCCAAAAGTTGCATGTTGCTAGCCGGGTTGTTGGTGAAGTTGGCATTCTACGCAATAATCCATCAAATTCGATCATGATTGGCTCGAATGGGCAGCAAGTGTCGGCAATCTGCCTGACCCTGGTCTGGTGGATGGAACAGATCCGGTCGCACCGGTGCCAGGTCCGCCCGGCGAGGACGACGACGGCCCGACGATGCCGGCACGGCTCGACGCCTTCGTCGAGCGCCTGCGGGCGCTCGGAGCGATCACCCGGCCGGATGTCGCGGACGCTTTCACCACGGTCCGGCGTGACCGCTGCCTGACCGGCTTCTACGACGCGACAGGACCGACCTCGCGGTACCTGACCGTGCCCCAGGACCATCTACCGTCTTCTGACGTTCTCGACGCGGCCTACGCCGACAACGCGCTCGTCACCCATCTGCCGGAGGCGGGTGACGAGCACGGTGTGCCGCTGTCGTCGTGTTCCCAACCGTCGCTGGTCGCGCGGATGATCGAGTGGTTGGACGTGGGCCCTGACCTGCGGGTGCTGGAGATCGGTGCGGGCACCGGATACAACGCGGCGCTGCTGGCCGTCCTCGGGTGTCGGGTGACCTCGGTGGATGTCTCCCCGGCCGTGGTGATGGAGGCTCGGGCCTCCCTGGCACGGCTTGCCGCCGATGGCGTCGACACCTCGCTCGGCACGGTCGTCCACGGCGATGGCTACGAGGGATGGCCCGATGACGCGCCCTACGACCGGGTGGTTGTCACGTGCGCGGTGAACGGTCTGGCACCGTCGTGGACGCACCAGCTCGCCCCACGGGGGAGCATCCTGGTCCCGATCCGGCATGGCGGCCTGTCGCCGCTCATCCTGGTCACTTCCGGTGCGGCGGATGCGGACACGGCGGAGGTGGCAGGTCCGACGGACATGGACACGGACACGGCGAATGCGGCAGGTCCGGGGGACACGGCCACGGGGAGCACGGTACGGGGCCGCGGACTGGCCTCCGCCGGCTTCCTACCGGCCGCGGGACCTCTCGGCTGGCAGGATCCGTCCTCGGTGCCGCCGTTCGTCCGCGCGACCGCGGTGCCGGTTACCCGGCACCGGCTGCTGCCCGCCGCGCTGAGTCCGAACGCCCTGGCGGATCTGTGCTTCGCCGCCGCGTGTCTGGACGAGCGGGTGACCCGGGTGCATATTGTCGGGGCGCCGCAGGAGTGGGGCGGATGCGGTGTCTTCGACCCCGACACCGCCGCCGCCGCGTTGTTCACCCACAATGATGTGATCCTCGCAGGAAACCCGGTCGCCCTGGATGTCGCGACCGCGCTCATCGGCAGGTGGGAACGTCTCGGTCGGCCGAAGGTGACGGACTGGACGTGCCGGTTCGGTCTGGCGGGCCCGCCCGACGCGCCGATTCTGCTTGCCGTGGACTGGGCCTGCACCGCGCCGTCCTGATCCGCGGGGACTCCGGGACGCGGGGACTCGGTTGGTGAAGGCCGGTGCATCGGCGCAAAAGGTGATGATGCGCGCCGCGGCGACCCGGTGAGCGGCCGGCGACTAGGGTTTCGCCCATGTCAGTAACGAAGGCGGTGATTCCGGCTGCGGGGCTGGGCACCCGATTCCTGCCAGCGACCAAGTCCCTTCCCAAGGAGATGCTGCCGGTCGTTGACCGGCCGGCTATCGAGTATGTGGTGGAGGAAGCTTCCCGCGCCGGACTGCGAGACGTCCTTCTTGTCACGAGTCGTACCAAGAAGGCAATAGAAGACCATTTTGACCGGGAGGTCGAACTGGAGGCCGCCCTGGAACGTAAGGGCGACACGGCCCGTCTGGAGCGCGTCCGCGCGTCCGCCGGATTCGCCGAGGTCCACTCCGTCCGCCAGCAGGCACCGCGTGGGCTGGGACACGCGGTGCTGTGCGCGTCCGCGCACGTCGGCGATGAGCCGTTCGCGGTTCTGCTCGGCGACGACCTGATCGACGAGCGTGACCCGCTGCTGGTGGAGATGCTCGCGGTACGGGAGCGTTTCGGTGGCAGCGTCGTCGCGCTGATGGAGGTACCGGAGGATCTCGTGTCGTTGTACGGGGTCGCGACCGTCGATCCGGCTCCCGTCGCCGCGGCTGGTCCCTACCAGACGGTCCGCATCCGCGACCTTGTGGAGAAACCCCCGGTTGACGAGGCGCCCAGCAATCTCGCGATCATCGGGCGGTACGTCCTGTCGCCGTCGGTCTTCGACGTGCTGCGGGAGACCCCGCCCGGCCGAGGGAACGAGATTCAGCTCACCGACGCGCTGCGGACGCTGGCGATGCGCGGTGACGCCGACGGCGAGCCCGTCCACGGGGTGGTCTTCACCGGTCGCCGTTACGACACCGGTGACCGGGTGGACTACCTCAAGGCGGTGATCCGTCTCGCCTGCGAGCGGCCGGACCTCGGCCCGGAGCTGTACCCGTGGCTGGAGGAGTACGTCTCCTCCGGGGGGCCCAAGGCCGAACCCGGCCTGTGATGATCAAAGTGGGTGGCGGTCCGGGCCGCCGGAGGCGATCGCGGTGAGGAGGCGATTGCGGTGAAGTCGGTGGATGCGCATGTTGCGGACATCCTCGCCGCGGTTTGCGTGCTGCCGCCGCGGTCGCTTCCACTGGAGGCAGCGCACGGCTGTGTGCTTGCCGCCGACCTGCGTGCGGGTACCCCACTTCCCGGGTTCGACAACTCGGCCATGGACGGATATGCGGTGTACGCGGCCGATGTGGCCGAGGCCGGTCCCGACACTCCGGTGACCCTGCCGGTCACCGGAGACATCCCCGCCCAGGCGGGCACGCCGGCACCGGTGGCGCGCGGAGCCGCGGCCCGGATCATGACCGGCGCGCCGCTTCCGCCTGGCGCCGACACCGTCGTCCAACTCGAGTGGACCGACGGCCGGACGGACGCGGTGACCGTGCTGCGCGCGCCCTTCCCCGGTCAGAACATCCGACGGGCCGGTGAGGACGTGGCCGTGGGCGACCTGGTCCTGCCGGCCGGACGGCTCCTCGGATCGGCCCAGATCGGTCTGCTGGCCGCGCTCGGCGTGGCGGCGCCGAGTGTTCACCCCCGTCCCCGGGTGGCGGTGCTCTCGACCGGCAGCGAACTGGTCGAGGTCGGTGGGACGCTCGGCCCCGGGCAGATCGTCGACTCGAACAGCCACGCGGTGGCCGCGGCCGTGCGCGAGGCCGGCGCGCAGGTTCGGCGGCAGGCCCACGTCCCAGACTCCCCGGATGCGTTCGCCGAGGTACTGCCGGGCATCCTCGCCGACGCCGACGCGGTGATCACTACTGGTGGGGTGAGCGTCGGCGCCTTCGACGTGGTCAAACAGGTCCTTGCCGGTTCCGGGGAGGTTCGTTTCGAACGCCTCGCCATGCGGCCCGGCATGCCGCAGGGGTTCGGGCTGATCGGCGGGGTGCCGGTCTTCACGTTGCCCGGCAACCCGGTCAGCGCGCTGGTGTCGTTCGAGCTGTTCGTCCGACCGGCGTTGCGGCGGATGCGGGGGCTTGGGTCCGTGCACCGACCGACGTTGGTCGCCACCACGGCGCAGGAACTTCAGTCGCCGCGGGGCCGGCGTTCGTACCTGCGGGTTCGTCTCGTAGTCTCCGCCGACGGGGGGCCGCCGGTGGCCCATCTCGCCGGGGGACAGGGCGCACACCAGATGTCGGCCCTCGCGGCCGCGGATGCGCTGCTGATCGTCCCGGAGGACCGGGCCGAGGTGTCGGTGGGCCAGGAGCTGACCGTGCTGCCGCTCGGCGACGAGGTGATGGCCGCTCCGGTCGAGACGGAGGCCGGCGCATGACCGAACCGAGGCTGACCCACGTAGATGCCGACGGTGCCGCGCGCATGGTCGATATCTCGGCCAAGGACGTGACCGTGCGGACGGCGACGGCCCGCGGCTGCCTGCGCACGGCACCGGTTGTCGTCGACCTGCTCCGCGGCGCCGGCGTACCCAAGGGGGATGCGCTCGGGGTCGCCCGGGTGGCCGGCATCATGGGCGCCAAGCGCACCCCTGAGCTGATTCCGCTGTGCCATCCGATCGCCCTGTCGGGGGTGCGGGTCGAACTCGACGTCCACGACCACGGAGTCGAGATCACCGTGACCACCCGGACGACGGACCGCACCGGCGTGGAGATGGAGGCGTTGACCGCGGTCGCGGTGACCGGGCTGGCCCTGCATGACATGGTCAAGGCCGTTGACCCGGAGGCGACGCTCACCGACATTCGGCTGCTGGCGAAGACCGGCGGTCGTTCGGGCGACTGGCACCGGACGGGGGACGCCGTCGAGCCGGGTGGTGCACCACGGTGAGTCGCGCGGCGAGGGTACCGAGCGGCCTGCGGGCACGGGTGGTTACCGTTTCGGACCGCGCCTACACCGGCGGTTACGCGGACCGTTCGGGGCCGCTGGCCGCCGAGGCGCTGGGGCTGATCGGGTTCGCCGTCGACGAGGTGGTTGTCGTCCCGGACGAGGCGGAGGCGATCGTGACCGCGCTGGAGGCAGCGGTCGACGCAGACGTCCACCTGGTCGTCACGACCGGCGGCACCGGTCTCGCACCGAGGGATGTGACACCGGAGGCGACCCGGCAGGTGGTCGACCGTGAGGTTCCCGGACTTGCCGACGCGCTGCGCGCCGCCGGCCGTGAGAAGGTCCCGACGGCGGTGCTCTCCCGCGGGATCGTCGGCGTCCGGGGTGGGACGTTGGTGGTGAACCTGCCGGGTTCCACCGGTGGTGTCTCCGACGGCGTGAACGTGCTTGCCGGGGTGGTCGGGCATGCGGTGGCGCAGATACGTGGTGGCGGTCATGGCCATGATCATGGCGGCATGGATGATCGTGATCGTGATCGTGATCGTGATCGTGATCGTGATCGTGATCGTGGGTCGGGGAAGGCGTGATGAGGGCACCCGGGTGGCCGGTGAGTCTCGCGGACGGTCCGGTAGGGGTGCGTCCGCTGCGGCTGCGTGAGGCCGTCACCTGGGTCGATCTCCGAGTACGTAACGGTGACTGGCTGGTGCCATGGGAGGCGACACCGAAAGCGATGCCCGTCACCGAGGACGGGTGGGCACAACGCCAGACCATCGGGGTGTACAGCCGGATGGTGCGACGGCTGCGTCAGCAGGCACGTCTCGGTGCGGCATTACCTTTTGCCGTGACGTTCCAAGAACGGCTGGTGGGGCAGGTCACCGTTTCCACGATCGTTCGTGGGGCGCTGAACAGCGGGCATGTCGGCTACTGGGTTGACCGTGGGCATGCCGGACGTGGTATCACGCCGACCGCGGTGGCACTGGTGGTGGACCATTGCTTCACTGCCGCGGCGCTACACCGGGTGGAGGCACACGTCCGGCCGGAGAACACCGCGAGCCGTCGGGTCGTGGAAAAGCTGGGGTTCCGCGAGGAGGGGTTCCACCGGCGCTATCTCGCGATCGGTGGGGCTTACCGGGACCACATCAGCTACGCCATCACCGTGGAGGACGCGCCGGAAGGGTTACTGAACCGGTGGCGTGGCACCCGTGCATCACAGAGCTGAGCTCGGCGGCGTACACGCCATTACCTAACGATGAGTGTTCGGATAGCTACTTTTTGCGTGATGGCGGCCACTTGATGCGTCCGGTCATCACGGTTTGTCCGGCCACTAAGATCCTTTTGTGGTGCTGGAGGCGCTGTGTCGTAGAGTTGATCGCTTTTGGTGGGGCCTGTCGGTGTCGGCGGCGGCATCCGGGTGCGAACATGGTGCGGGTCGCGATGGTGCGACACGCGGGCTTCAGGTCGGTGACCGGACGGTATTCCCTCACTAGCGTTCCTTAGGACCGCCGGTGGCGCGAGACACGTCATGATCGCGCCGTTCGGGGCCCCTCGTAATTTCGGCGCCGCCGACATACGAGGTCCGGGCACACCATCGTCATCTTCGATATTCGGATCGGCAGGAAGGCCACCGTTCATGGTCAGCTCGCACGCGCGGCAGAGTGCGCCGACTGAGGCCCGTGCGGGCGGCTCGCGCTTCGCGGCACGGTGCCGCCTTCCATTCCCGTGCGCATGAGCGCGCTCATCTGGCTCGCGATCGTCGCGGTGTGGGGATTCGTGCTTATACCGATGTGGCTGCGCCACCATGACGGCACGCTGGAACAGCGGTCAGCCGAACGTTTCACGACAGCCATGCGCGTTCTGTCGCGCCGCGGGACGCCACGGTCGGATCAGGAGTCCGTACCGCGACCAGCCGCCGCCGATCCGGATGAGGACATCGGACGGCGCGCTGTTCCCCCGAGTGGGCGCAAGCGGGAGGCCGATCGGTTGGCCCTGATCCGGCTGCGTAGGCAGCGGCTGTTCGTCCTGCTGGCCGCGATCCCGGTGACCGCGCTGCTCGCCGGGTTGCTGGGCGGCATGTGGATCTTCGTCCAGGTCCTGGTCGATGTCGGGCTCTTCGGCTATGTGGTCCATCTGCGGCGGGCCGCCCAGTCCGAGCGGCGGCTTCGTGCCTCCCGGTTGGCCCGGGACCGGCGGATCGCCGCGGAGCGGGCTGCCCGGCATGCCCGCCGGGCGCCTGGGCTCGGTGCGCTCAGCGGCACGGGCCGGCAGTGGGCGGACGGTAGCGAACCGTTCCGACTGTCCGACCCCGCCATGGTCGATCGCGACGCCGGCGCGGCCCACGGCAGCGTCGGTGAGGGCCATGGGGTCACCACCGCCGAGACAGCGGACCTTCGGGAGATCGCCGAGGCAGCCGCCGCGGGTACCGCGACAGCCGGTGGCACACGGCAGCCGTGGGTCGTCGACGGCGTGGTGGTCGACGGTGCGGTCGTCGACGGTGCGGTGGTCGACGGTGCGGTGGTCGACGGCCGGGTGGCTGATGGCCTTGCTGACAACGGAACCGCGGTCGAAGGGTCCGCTCAGGCCGTGGCCGATACCGACGAGTTCGAGGATGCGGCGAATGCCGAACAGGGCTTCGGTCAGGGGTCGGGGACGCCGGGAAACGGGCGTCCGGCCACCCGATCGGGAGCACGGCCGAACACATCCAGGCCAGGGAGGGTGCAGGTCAACCCGCCGGGAACGCACGGCGGTCTCACCGCCGGGCCTGCGGCATCCGGTTCGCAGCAGCCCGAGCCGCGGACCGAGGATCCGGACGATCTCGACGAGTTGCTGCGTCGGCACGCGGTCGGAAGCTGACCGCCCGGCCCGGCGGTGGATGCAACGAACCGGGCTCCGCGAGGTTGCGGCCGTTCCGCGTATCCGTCGGATGTGTGGGAAACTCGACATCGTGGTGCGTCGTTCATGATTGCCGGTCGTTCATGATTGTCGTCTTCGGCGGGGTTCAGATTGACAGCTGTGATATTCGCCAACCCCGGTTCCGTGAGAGTGACGTGCCCGACGTCGAACGGCGAACCGCCGAGGTGCTGACCCAGCTGCGCCCACGACTGCTGGTCGGTGCCGCGGCGTCCGGAGCGGACCTGGTGGTGCTGGACGCCGCGCGTTCGAGTGGGCTGGGTGTGCGGGTGGTGCTGCCGTTCGACGCAGCTACGTTCCGGCGGACGTCGGTCCGTGACCGTGGGCCGGTCTGGTGCGACCGGTACGACCGGTTGATCGGCTCGCTGAAGTCGGGTGAGCTGGAGATCCTCGGTGAGGTTGAGGACGGTGAGGTATATCACCGGACGAACACACGGCTGCTCGAACGTGCGGCGCGGCTGCGGCTCATCCCAGCCGAGGAGATTGTCGTGCTGGTCCTGCGTCCGGTAGGCCCGTACCGGGCGTCGGTGACCGATGACCTGGTCGACAAGGCCAAGGAGGCGGGCCTGCCCGTGGTCGAGGTGTCGACGCTCGGCTGATGTGTGGACCTTCGAGATCCGGTCCGCTCCACTCGCGGATGCCGGGGGCGACCACGGCGTGACGCTGACGGATGGACCGGTGCCCCGGGTCATGCCGGCGGGGTGGGGTCGGCCAGTGCATAATGCTCTTGTGACCATGCGCGCGCCGAACGCCCTCGAGCTGTTCGTCGAGGCTGCCGCGTGCGCCACCGCGGGGGCCTGTTGTCGGTGCCCTCGCGTGCGCTGACGTCCGCCTTGTCGTCCCGACGTCCCCCGTCCGGCATTTCCGGCCGATGGTGTGCGCGAGGGGCCATCGCCTGAGAAGTTCGGTTAGCCCCGGCTTGCCCTGTATGCGTCAGGTCGAAGTCGACCTGCTCTGACCTGGCCGTTGTCGCCTGACCTGCGTTCCAAAGCGCGGTCGGCGGTCGGCGGTCGGCGGTCGCTGCGAGGCGGGCCAGCATCCCGGACGTCTCGTCGCTACTTGTTCCGCCGCCTGTCATCGCCGACGAGCGCAAAGGGGCGTCACAGTGAGTAATGACCATCGTGGTCGGTGGACCGGGGTTTCCGGTGTCCCTGGATCCCAGGAGCGGACGTTCGAGGAGTGGACCTCGCAGTTGCGGACGGCAGGATTCCGGCTGTGCCCTGGCAGTTTTGCCGTGCCGGTGGAGCTGCGCGGACTGCGTCCGGACGGATTCGGATTCCAGCTGCGGTGCCGCGGCGTACGGGTGACACTGGCGTTGTTCCGTCCAGGACGTGAACTGTGGCAGGTGCCGGTCTGGGACCCGAAATGGAGCCCGGAGGAAGGTCTGTCGCTCTGGGTCAACCACCCGCCGGCCCGCCCGTTGACGGGATACCGGGCTTTCGGCCATCCGGACTTGTCCGCGTGGGATACAGACAACGTTGTGTCCGATTTTAATCAATGGGAAAACAATGACATACCGGATGGTGCTCGCATGGTGTTCGACCGCGAGGAAAATCCGGATCATCAGGTTGTCTTCGACGGTGCGCGGGAATACGGCTGGCGTGGCCACGAAGCCGGGCTGCTGCGGCCGGCAGCCGCTGCGAGGTTGTTCGCCCACCTGCTGGCCGAGGCGGATGCGGCTACCGAGATCGACGCCGGCATGGTCCTGGTGCCGAGGGCAAGGGCAGGGGGCCCACGCCTGACCCGGGCCACGGCGCAGTAGTTGGCCAAAGAGTGGGCGATCATGGTCCTTCCCGCCCGCTCGGAGGCCCCGGACTGTTCAGGGGCCGCCCACCACACCCGTCCAGGCCTGGGGTAAGCTTCAAGAACTTCCAGGGGGTGTAGCTCAGCCTGGTAGAGCGCCTCCCTCGCACGGAGGAGGCCAGGGGTTCGAGTCCCCTCACCTCCACCCATATCGGCAGGTCAGGGCTTTGATCAGGAAAATCTGATCAAAGCCCTTGATCGTTTGTCCGTCATTCGTCCGTCGGACTGGACGTCAGGTAGTGAGACTTTTCATCACCATCTGGCTGTGACCCTCACCACAGGGCACGCTACGCGGGGCTGACACGAAAATAACGTGCACCCGGTCATGGGCAAGCCGCTGCGATGGGCTCGAAGCGGAGGGTGAGGCCGAGACGGTTGGCCTCCTTGATCATGCGTCGCATGGTTCGTTCGGGAGTGCGTGCGGAGAGGTGGTCAGCACCGAGCTCGCGGTAGGGAACCGTGTCATGCAGGATGTGCCAGATCGCGATGGCCAGTTTGTGCATGACTGCGGCCAAGGCCCGTTTGCCACCTCTGCGGGTGGCGATGCGGCGGTAGAACACAGCCAGGTACGAGGTCTTGTCTTTGATGGCCGACATCGCTGCAACTCCGAGGAGCCGCTTGAGGTGGCTGTTGCCCGCTCGGGTCCGTCCGGACTTGTTCACCCCCGCTGACTCGTTCTGTCCCGGGCAGACGCCGATCCAGGAAGCGAGGTGGCCGGCGGTCGCGAACGGGGCCATGTCGCCGCCGGTCTCAGCGATGATGATCTCGGCGGCGAGGCGGCCGATTCCCGGGATGGTGTCGAGGTTGTCCAGGTCCTGCTGGTGATCGGTCAGCATGGCGGTGACCCGCGCGTCGAACGCGGCAACGATGCCGCGGAGACGATCGATCTCGTCCAGGTAGTGGCGAACCATGAAGGCGTGGTGGTCGGTGAACTCGCCGTCCAGCGCCTCGACCAAGGCGGGAATCTTCTGGCGCGCCTTGCCGCACGCGAGGTCAGCCAGGCGGTTGGGGTCCCGTTCCCCGCCGAGCAAAGCGGTGAGGATCGCGCGGCCGGTGGCCCCGGTGACATCGCTGATCACCGAGGTGAGCTTCATGCCGGTGTCTTCCAGTTCCTTCTCCAGCCGCTGGGCTTCTCGCCCTACCGCGCGGACGATCTCGGTCCGGCGACGGGTCAGATCCCGTAGTTCCCGGATCTCGCAGGCCGGCACGAAGGAGGCCATGACCAGGCCGGAGGCGCCGGCCCGGGCGAGGAACGCCGCGTCGCTCGGGTCGGTCTTGCGGCCGCGAATGCCTTTGAGGTGGGCGGGATTGACCAGCATCAGGTTCAGATGCGGCTGCAGGGTGTAGTAGATCGAGCGCCAGTAGTCGGAGGTTGCTTCGATGACCACTACCTCAACCCGGTGTTCCTGCAGCCAGGCCAACAGCCGCAGCACCTCGGTGCGGGTGGTGCCGAATCGTTCAGTCTCCAACGTCCAGTTCCCCGGCCGTGTCGGGCTCGGCGTGCGCGCGCAGGCGAGGAGGAACCGCTTGCCCAGGTCCACCCCGGCGGACCGTAGATGGATGACCTCGTCCTTGACATCCTGCCGGGACATGGTGTTCTCCCTTCCGCGTGACACGTCCGTGTCCAGCGGGCGGCCCGGAGGGGCCAAGGGAGGAGGCAGAGTCTGACACGCGGGCTCCGGGCAGCGGGCCGCCGCCCGGGCACCAATCCGTAGTTCCCTGACCGGCCCCCATCGCCATCCTGTCAAAACGAGCTCATCGGCATCGCAGACCCAGCGGCTGACCGGGACACCCAGTCCATTTTCCTGCACCCATAGTGATCAGCACGGCGATCTCGCCCTCCTGTCAAGGGCTGGCGGGGCGCGGCATGTCGGGGTGAGTAGGCAGCGAAGCCCCGGTAGATCGGGGTGTCCTCCAAAGACGCCCTTACCCCGGGAGCTCCGCTGTCTACCAAGTCTGTCATCACTCGTGTCATCGAGGTCGCCGCGGGTCGGTTCGCGCCGGGTCACCTTGGGGAACCGACCCGGATCATCCCGTTCGAGATGGTCGACGCGGTCCTCGCCGAGACCGGGAAGTTCGAGCAGCGGGTGCGGGACCTGCCCGCGCGGGTGGTCGTCTACCTGCTACTCGCGGCCGGCCTGTTCGAGGGACTGGGCTGGCGGAAGGTATGGGGCCGGCTCGTCGCCGGCCTCGCCGGCCTTGAGGTTGCCGATCCGTCGGGCGCCGCGCTGTGGCAGGCCCGCCTACGACTGGGTGTCGCGCCGCTGCGCGCGCTGTTCGAGTTGCTGCGCGGCGCGTCGGGTGCCCCCTCGACCCGCGGGGTGTTCTGGCGCCGGCTGCTGGTCATCGCACTCGATGGAAGCACGCTGACCTGCGCGGACGGCACGAAGAACCTGCGCCGGTTCCTCAAGGGCGCCGGGAACCACGGCGGCACCGGCTACCCGCAGGTCCGCCTGGTCGCGCTGGTCGCCTGCGGAACACGCACCCTGGTCGACGCGATGTTCGGGCCGACCAGCGCCGGCGAGACGGCCTACGCCGCCACCCTGGCCGCCCGGGCGCTGCACACCGGGATGATCGTGCTCGCGGACCGCGGGTTCGCCGGCACCCCGACGATCAAGGCGATCGCGACGACCGGCGCCGACCTGCTCATCCGGGTCACGGGCAACCGGCAGCTACCGGTGCTACGGACACTGCCCGACGGGTCGTGGATCTCGCGGATCGGCCCAGTCGAGCTCCGGGTGATCCGCTGCGAGATCACGGTGACCACCACCGACGGCACCCGGCGCACCGAGCACTACCTGCTGGTCACGACCGTGCTCGACCCATCGGTCCCGGCCGCCGAACTGATCCGCCTCTACCATGATCGCTGGGAGGTGGAGACGGCGTTCCTTGAGCTGAAGTCGACCATCCTGGGCGGCGCGGTCCTGCGCTCGCGTACCCCGGACGGCGTCGAGCAGGAGATCTACGCCCTGCTCGTGACCTACCAGGCGATCCGGATCGCGATCGCCAACGCCGCCCTGAGCGACCCGGCCCTCGACCCCGACCGCGGCAGCTTCACCACCGCCCTGCAGACCGCCCGCGACCAGGTCATCAAGGCCGCCGGCGTGATCGACGGCGAGACCGTCGACCTCGTCGGCGTCATCGGCTGCGCGGTCCTGGCCGACCTGCTCCCCGACCGGCGCCTGCGCATCAGCCCCCGCGTCGTCAAACGCGCGATCTCCAACTACGCCGCCAGCACCGCCAAAGGCCGACTTCACGGACCCAGCCACAAAGCCACCCTCAGCGTCGACATCCTCGCCCCGACACCTTGACAGAGACCACCCCCGCCAAACTTCACGACATTGTGCCTGGCCCTGAACTACAGCGGGCCTTACGCACCCACCACGTGCGCCCGCCTGCCCGCACGGCGCCGCGGGGTTGGGGCCCGGCCTCCGCCTGGCCGGCGCGGCGAATCCTGCACGGCACCCCCAAGCGCCCCAGCCGCCCCCCGGGGCGGCGCGGGCACCCCGTCACCCCAGCCCGGCCCATAGCGAACCGGGCGCCGCGATCCAGACCTCGAACGAGACCTGAACAGGCGCCCTCACCAGCAACGATTGCCCTGCGCCACGGCAACCGATCGCGCTGCGTTACCACGGAATGTGACGGAGACTAGCGCCCGACGAAGGGAGACGATCATGTCGCATGGCACCAGCCGGCCGAGTTGGTCGTCGTCGAGGCGGCAGCGGGACGCCGGCCCCGCTGACCGCAGCGCGTCCCGGCCGCCGGACTCCCAGGTCTGATGCCAGCTGTAGGCCGACTTCCGGGACACCCGCAGCCCATCGGCCACCGCCGGTGGCGACATCCCGTCGGCGAACAGGTCCGCGGCCAGCAGCCGGACGTGTTCCCGTCGTGCACGATCGGCGGCGGTCAATCCACCGTCATCCGGATACCTCATCCGCCCGGGGTACCCCGCGAGACCCAGCCACTACCCCACAAGTTCAACGTCAGTAATGGTCTTTAGCCCTCGGCGGGCCACACCGGGTGGCGGGGATCCCTGACCGGCGGCGGCGGGCCGGCATGCAAAACACCAGGTGAAGGGCCCGGTGAAGCCTTCTGGCCGCGTTGCAACGACAGACACCCGCAACATTGCTGTGCTCCAGGTCACAGACAGCTGGGCAGTCCGGCCGGATGCGGGCTCCGAACTACGACTGCGAGGGCAGCCAGAACAGCAGGATTCAAGAGATGAGCGGGGCTGGTACCATGTCCATGATTCCTTTTCAGGT
>NZ_CAKKTK010000043.1:0-38919 GCF_920656135.1 Frankia sp. Cppng1_Ct_nod
CCGCTGGATCGCCCTGACAGGCGTCGCGGTCGGCTTCGCGTTCCTGACGAAGATGATGCAGGCTTTCCTGCCCGTGCCGGCATTCGGGCTCGTCTACCTGGTGGCCGCTCCCACCTCGATCGGCCGGCGATTGCTGGGCCTCCTCGCCGGCCTCGGTGGCATCCTCGTTTCCGCCGGCTGGTGGGTCGCGGCGGTGGAGCTGTGGCCGAAGGGTTCCCGGCCCTACATCGGCGGTTCGACCAACAACAGCGTCCTTGAGCTGACCTTCGGCTACAACGGACTCGGCCGGATCTTCGGCGGTAACGGTAACCCCGGTGGGGGCGCCGGCCCCGGCGCGGCGACCCGCGGGCAGCTGCCCGCGGGTATCGCCCAGTACCTGCAGGCAACGCCCGGCGGCGGCTTCGGTGGTGGTGGCCGGGGCGGTGGTCCCGGGGGGATGTTCGGCGGCCCGACCGGCTGGAATCGGATGTTCGGCAGCCAGTTCGGCACACAGATCTCCTGGCTGCTTCCGGCCGCGCTGATCGTGCTGGCGGGCGGGTTGTGGGTCACCCGCCGGGCACCGCGTACGGACCGCGTCCGTGCCGGCCTGCTGCTGTGGGGCGCGTGGACGCTTGTCACGGGCATCGTGTTCAGCTACATGAGTGGGATCATCCATCCCTACTACACGATCGCGCTTGCGCCGGGAGTCGCGGGTCTGGTCACTTTCGGGGCAACCGCGCTGTGGCGGACGCGGAACTCCTGGGTTTCCCGGGTACTGATGGCGGCGGCCGTCGCGACAACCGGCGTGTGGTCCTTCGTACTGCTGGGCCGCAGCCCCGACTGGTACCCGGCTTTGCGGTTCGTTGTTCTGGTCGCCGCGATTCTCGGCGCTCTCGCCCTGCTGATCGGTCGCCGGCTGCTCGCCGTCGCAGCGGCGGGTGTGGCCACGGCGGTGGCGATCGCGCTGGGTGGGCCCTCGGCCGCGTACGCGCTTGACACCGCGTCCACGCCGCATATGGGTGCGACCCCGACCGCGGGGCCGGCGTCGGCAGGTGGCGGTGGGTTTCCCGGCGGGATGGGCCGCCAGTTCTCCGGTGGGACGAACGGCCAGCCTCCCGGCGGCGGGAACTTCTCCGGCTCCGGCTCCGGCTCCGGGGCCGGGGGCCAGGGCTCTGGCCAGGCGGGTGGCGGCCAGCGTGGTGGTTTCGGTGGCGAGCAGACCGCGGACTCCGAGCTCGTCCAGTTGCTCAAAAGCGGTCAGAAGGGCTACCGCTGGGTTGCGGCGACGTCCGGGTCCCAGACGGCCGGTCCGCTCGAGCTCGCCAGCGGTACCGCGATCATGTCGATGGGCGGGTTCAGCGGCGGTGACCCGGCCCCGACGCTCGCCGAGTTCAAGCGGTATGTCGCCAACCACAACATCCACTACTACATCGCGGGTGGCGGTTTCGGTGGTGCCGGTGGTGCCGGTGGTGAAACCACCCGCGGGGGCGGTTTCGGCCGCGGGAACAGTGAGATCACGTCCTGGGTGGAGGCCACCTTCACCGCGAGGACCGTTGGCGGGCAGACGGTCTACGACCTGACCCAGCCGAAGGCCTGACTTCGATCCGACCCTGATCCAACCCCGACCGGAGATCATCTTGGACCGGTTGCGTCCCGACACGAGGCGATGTCGGGGCGCAACCGTGGTCGACGGCGATGATAGGTGCGGGCCGAGTGCGCGGCGAGTTGAGTGACCGCCACCCCGGGCGTGGTCGGCGGGAGGTGCCGGTGAACCAGGATGACGGTGCGGTGTCCCGAGCCGACGGGTTCGAAACCGTCGTATCCCGTGCTGTGGTGGAAATCCTGGACGGTCTTGTCGGACCGAAACCACCGGTGCGGATCGAGCTGTGGGACGGGACGGCTTTCGGGCCGCAAACCGCGACCAGGGTGGTGGTGCGGACACCCGAGGCAATGCGGCGGGTATTGTTCCGTCCCGGTGAACTCGGTTTCGCGCGGGCATATATAGCCGGTGAGATCGACGTCAAAGGCGACATTTTCGATGCTCTCGACCTGCGGCGCCATCTGGGTTCGGGTCGGGTGACCCCGGCGGTGCTGCGGGCCGCCGCGACCTTGCTGCGCTGGTTCGGGCCGGTGCCCCCGCGGCCACCCGCGGACGAGGCGAGGCTGCACGGACGGAGACACAGCCGGGAACGGGATGCCGCCGCCATCTCCCATCACTACGACCTGTCCAACGCCTTTTACCGGCAGGTTCTCGGCCCGTCCATGACGTATTCGTGCGGGGTGTGGACGAGATCTGGCGAGGGGCTCCCCGAGATGGGGCTCGATGCGGCCCAGGACGCCAAGCACGAGCTGGTCTGCCGCAAACTGGGCCTGCGTGCCGGGATGCGACTGCTCGACGTCGGATGCGGGTGGGGCAGCCTGCTGGTGCACGCCGCACGCCATCACGGGGTTGAGGGGGTCGGCGTCACCATCTCCCGGGAGCAGCTCGATCTGGCCCGGCGGCGGATCGCCGACGCGGGGCTGGCCGACCGTCTCGAGATCCGACAGCAGGACTACCGGGACATCACCGACGGCCCGTTCGACGCGATCAGCTCGATCGGGATGGTGGAGCACGTGGGCCGCGAACTGCTGCCGGTCTACTTCCGTGAACTGTTCAGGCTGTTGCGTCCCGCGGGACGGCTCCTCAACCACGGCATCGCCTTCCCCGGGGACCCGGCCGGGCAGGCGCGTACCCGTCCGCACCTGGGCCCGTTTCCACTACCCGCCGGGCGGGACTTCGTCGCGCGGTATGTCTTCCCGGACGGGGAACTGCACGAGGTCGGTTTGATCACAAGTGTCATGCAGGCGGCCGGTTTCGAACTGCGGCACGCCGAGAACCTGCGCGAACACTACGGCCTGACGCTGCGGGCCTGGGTGGCGAACCTGGAGGAGCACTGGGAGGCGGCAGTGGCCGAGGTCGGCGAGAGCCGGGCCCGGGTATGGCGGCTGTACATGGCCGGCTCCGCGCTGATGTTCGAAGGTGGCCAGGCGCAGCTCCACCAGCTACTGGCGGTCAGGCGCGCGGGCGGGCGGTCCGGGATGCCGCTCCGCTCGTCGTTCGACGGCCTGTCGTTCGACGGCCTGTCGTTCGACGGCCTGTCGCCCCGCCCCGGCCCTGGATGAGTCACGATGGGGGCTATGAGCGGGCAGGCGCCGGTAGGGCGGTGGGGATGACGCAGCCAGGTCGGGTCGGCGGTGGGGCCATGGCCGAGCCTGTCGAGCCCCTCCAGGTGGGCGACCCGACGGTCGTCGGCCGGTACGTTCTGGACAGCCGCCTCGGCGGCGGGGGTATGGGAACGGTCTATCTCGCGCGGGACACCCTGGGCAGGGCGGTCGCGGTCAAGATGATCCGGCCTGAGCTGGCCGCCGACCACGACTTCCGGGAGCGGTTCCGTCACGAGGTTGCGGCTGCGCGGCGGGTCTCCCCGTTCTGCACCGCCTCCGTGCTGGATGCCGATCCGGATGCCTACCCGCCGTATCTGGTCACCGAGTACATCGAGGGAAGACGTCTGGACCGGGTGGTCATGGAGGACGGCCCGCTGCCCGCATCGACGCTGACCGGGACCGCGATCGGGGTGGCGACGGCGCTCACGGCCATCCACCGGGCGGGGATCGTCCACCGCGACCTCAAGCCGGCCAACGTGATCCTGTCGTTGTCCGGGCCGAGGGTCATCGACTTCGGTATCGCGAAGGCCGCGGGCGCCGCCCGGCACGACCTGGACCGCGGGCTGATCTTCGGAACCGAAGGGTGGATGGCACCCGAACAGATCCTCGGTCATCCGGTCGGGCCGGCCGCGGACGTCTTCACCTGGGGTCTGCTGGTCGCCTACGCCGGTACCGGCCGTCATCCATTCACCGAGCCGGGACGTTTCGGGCCGGCCGCGGATGCCGACCTGGGGCAGCGGATCGTGGGCGCCCCACCGGACCTGGCGGGCCTTGCCGGGCCGCTGCGCCGGCTCGTCGAGATCGCGCTGACCAAGGATCCCTCGGCTCGACCGGCCGCGCGTGATCTGTTGCTGCGCCTGGTCGACGGGAACTCCGACGTCAACGCGTCCACGCCGATCGACCAGGTGCTCGGCCGGACGCAGCAGATGGCCGCGGTCCCGATGCCGACCCGCGTCGGAGGTCCGGCCTTTCCCACCGGTTACCCGCCCACCGGTTACCCGCCCGCGGGCGGGACCTCGCCTGAGTGGTATTCGCCTGCCGGGCCCCCGCAGCCGGGACGACCCTCGCAACCAGGCTCACCCCCGCGGCGACGGTTCCCGGGACGGTGGCTCCTCGCCGCGGCCGTCGTGCTGGTGCTGCTGCTGCTCGGCTGGGTCGTCGTGCGGAACCTGGGCAAGCAGGCACCCGGGGGGGACGCCGTCCCCTCCGGCCCGTCGGTGACGGCGTCTCCGGCTCCGTCCCCGTCCCCGAAGGTCGGCGTCGGTGCGACGGCACGTGACGGTCAGCTTGAGTTCACCGTGCGGAGTGTCACGTGCGACGTCCCGGAGTTGAAGATCGGTTTCGTCTCCAAGCATCCGGACGGCCAGTACTGTCTGATCGGCATCACCGCGAGCAACATCGGGGACTCGACCAGGAACCTTTCCTTCGGCTCGCAACGGCTTCTTGACAGTGCCGGGTCGAAACATGACGCGGAAAAGTTCCTATCCGGTCTTGTCTACCCCAAAGACGCGCTCTGGGGCAATATCTCCCCCGGCAAGACGGTGAGCGGCAATCTCATTTTCGACATTCCCGCGGGCACCACCGCCGACCACCTGGAGCTCCACGACGGCCCGCTCAGCGACGGGGTCGTCCTCGGTCTCCGGTGACCGGCCGAGAGCTGCCGAGCTGAGAGCTGCCGAGCTGAGAGCGGTCACGTCGCTGAAGTGCCGACAAAACAGACGCGATCCAGGTCATCATATTGATGATGTTGACGCCTTGCGATCGGCGTGTGACAGTCGATACTGTGTGTATTTCGGTGGTGCTCGTCAATCGGCACATTTCCAATTCGGGGCATCTCGACCTCGCCGGGGTGGATTCCGCCGGCTGTACGGCGGCCTGAGCCCCATTTCGTCTCCGTGTCAGACGCATCCATGCATGAAACGAGGTACAGCCGTGTCCCGTCGACTGTTCACATCGGAATCCGTCACCGAAGGGCATCCCGACAAACTCGCCGACCAGATCAGCGACGCAATCCTGGACGCTTTTCTGACCGGTGACCCACGATCCAGGGTCGCCGTCGAGACCCTGTTGACGACCGGCCTGGTGCATGTCGCCGGCGAGGTCACGTCCGAAACCTACGTCGATATTCCGGGGGTGGTCCGGAGAAAGCTCGTCGAAATCGGTTACGACTCGTCGTCCAAGGGTTTCGACGGGACGACGTGCGGGGTGACGGTCTCGATCGGATCGCAGTCCCCGGACATCGCGCAGGGTGTCGAGAACGCCTATGAGGCCCGGGTCGACGGCGAGGCGGACGAACTCGGCCGCCAGGGCGCGGGCGATCAGGGTCTGATGTTCGGGTATGCCACGGATGAGACCCCGGAACGGCTCCCGTTGCCGATCACGCTGGCGCACCGGCTGGCCCAACGGCTCGCGCAGGTCCGCCGGGACGGGTCACTGCCCTATCTGCGGCCGGACGGCAAGACCCAGGTGACCGTCGAGTACGACGGTGACCGGCCCGTGCGGTTGGACACCGTCGTGGTCTCGGCGCATCACGCCGCCGACATCGACCTGGACTCCCAGCTCGCACCGGACGTCCGCACACTGGTGGTCGAACCCGAACTGAAGCGGGTGGCCGAACAGAGCCTCGGCGTCGAGGTGGACGGCTACCGACTGCTGGTGAACCCGACGGGACGTTTCGAGATCGGTGGTCCGCAGGGCGACGCCGGGCTGACCGGACGAAAGATCATTATTGACACCTATGGCGGATACGCCCGCCACGGCGGTGGCGCGTTCTCCGGCAAGGACCCGTCCAAGGTCGACCGCTCCGCCGCCTACGCGCTGCGCTGGGTGGCCAAGAACGTGGTGGCGGCGGAGCTGGCCCGCAGGGTTGAACTCCAGGTCGCCTACGCCATCGGCAAGGCCGAGCCGGTCGGTCTGTTCGTGGAGACCTTCGGTACCGAGCGGATACCGGTCCTCGCGATCCAGCAGGCGATCTCGGCGGTGTTCGACCTCCGCCCGGCCGCGATCATCCGGGACCTGGACCTGCTGCGGCCCATCTACGCCCGGACCGCGAGCTACGGCCACTTCGGTCGGGAGCTCGCCGACTTCACCTGGGAGCGCACCGACCGTGTCGAACAACTGCGCGCCGCGGTGAACTGACCGGCCGGCATCCCGCGCCCGGACCTTCCGCGCCTTTCAGCCGTCCGTATCCGTATCCGTCGCCGGTCCCACCACGGTGGCCGGCGACTATCTATGAACATCACAACGTTTTGACAGAGACCTGCCGGCATGGTGACCGGCAGGTCTCTGGTGTTGTTGGGGACATCGGTGATGTCGCCGCCCGGACCGTGAGTGGTTTCCTGATGCGAACGCCTCGCTGGTCGAGCGTGAAGATACCCGCTCGACCAGCACTATCTACAGTGTGTAGGATTAGCTACTTACCGTAATAGGGTGGGATGTCGGATATTGATGCAGCGTCCGTGGATGCCCATCGTATCTGCTTTTGAAGATGGGCTGATGTCCGAAATCCTCGAGTTTTCGGCCTATCCGAAGAGATTTGGTTTCATTCGGGTGCGGCGGCATCGCGTGGTTCCTCTCATTTGCTCGTAAACCGGCGACCTTGCGGGCGCCTGCCGGCTGCGGGAGCTAGGTTCCTGGAGTCCGTTATTTTCTGTCCGAGATACCTGGGGAGGAATAGCAGCGCCAACAAGCCGGAGGGGATGGTTGGACCTGACCGTCCCCCACGAGGAGATCATGGCAAGGAGGTTGGAATGTCCAGGGCTTCGGAGTGGAACGAAGACCGCCTGGATTACCTGAACGGATTCTTCGGTCCTACCGTGCATGAGAAGGGAGTGACATGACAAGAAAGAACATGACTGTAAAGAAGAAGTCCGCCTACCTGCTCCTTACCGTGGGGATGGCCATCCTGGCATTCCTGTTCGCGCCCGCCTCGTCGGCGTTCGCCCAGACGTCGACTACGTCGACTCCGTCGACTACGTCGACTACGTCGACGCCGCCAACTCCTCCGACGCCGTCGACGCCGCCAACTCCTCCGACGCCGCCGACGCCGCCAACTCCTCCGACGCCGCCAACTCCGCCAACGGGGACGGGGACCGGGGTGACCCCGCCGACGCCGCCGACCCCGCCGACGCCGCCGACTCCTCCGACGCCGCCGACTCCTCCGACGACGGGGACCGGGGTGACCCCGCCGACGCCGCCGACGCCGCCAACTCCTCCGACGCCGCCAACGGGGCCGGGGACCGGGGTGACCCCGCCGACGCCGCCGACGCCGCCAACTCCTCCGACGCCGCCGACGCCGGGGACGGGGACTCCGCCGACTCCGCCGACGCCGCCAACTCCTCCGACGCCGCCGACGCCGGGGACGGGGACTCCGCCGACTCCGCCGACGCCGCCAACTCCTCCGACGCCGCCGACGCCGGGGACGGGGACTCCGCCGACGCCGCCGACTCCGCCGACGCCGCCAACTCCTCCGCCGACGCCGACGCCGGCTGGCGGAAGTAGCAGTAGCAGCAGTAGCAGCAGCACCGGTGGCAGCGTCGTCATTAACCTCGGCGGCGGCACTGCGCCTTCGCCCGCCACCACCGGCACCAGTGCCGGGACCTTGCCGCATCACGGGCGGCATCACGGGCGGCATCACCACAGGTGATTTATGTGGTGAATAAAAACGACCTTGATGTCGAGTGAAGACCTTCGGTGCGGCGGACGTGAATCCGGGTGATGGCTTTACATTGATCAACCCGGGTTGTGTTTCGCAGAGTATGTCGGATTACCGCTCTTCCCGGCCTGGATGAGGTCGGAGCGTTATATGGGGCGGGTAGGGTCTTCTACTGGAATCCGAATACCTGTACGTGTTCAGAGTCGAACATGTACAGGTATTCTCGTCTCTACGGTATGGGCAGCCTGGGTATCTGGCCGTGAATGTTATTGCGGAACGATGAGCCGCACGAGTGGGTTGACGGTTGGTCGGGAGCCCGTATTCGGGGGAGGGCCGATCCGGCAAGCGAGGCCGTCGTCAGGTGAAGTCGTCAGGCGAAGACGACGGTTCGGACGCCGTTGAGCAGGACGCGGTGTTCGGCATGCCATCGCACGGCGCGGGCGAGTACCTGTGCCTCGATGTCGCGTCCCACCGCGACGAGGCGGTCCACGTCGCAGGCGTGGTCGACCCGGGCGACGTCCTGTTCGATGATCGGACCCTCGTCGAGGTCGGGTGTGACGTAGTGGGCCGTGGCACCGATGATTTTGACCCCGTGCGCGTGCGCCTGGGCGTAGGGCCGGGCGCCCTTGAAACTCGGCAGGAACGAGTGGTGGATGTTGATGATCCGACCCTCGAGTTCCTTGCAGACGTCCGCGGACAGCACCTGCATGTAACGGGCGAGTACGACAAGGTCAACCTGCTTGTCGGTGACCAGCCGCAGCAGTTGCCGCTCCTGGTTGGCACGGGTCTGCGGTGAGACCGGCAGGTGATGGAAGGGCACGCCATGCCATCGGACCAGCCCCTCGGCATCCTGATGGTTGGACACGACGCCGACGACGTCGACGGGCAGGGTACCTGCGCGGCGGCGCGACAGCAGATCGGCGAGGCAGTGGTCGTGCCTCGACACCATGACCAGTATTCGTGGCCGGATGGCCGCGTCCCAGATCTGCCAGTCCATCGAGAACATCTCGGCGACCGCGCCGAAAGCGTCCCGCAGGTCGTCAAGACTGCCGTGTGGCTCCTCGACGTCCGCGGCCAGACGCAGGAAGAAATGGGTGGTGTCGGGATCCAGGTACTGCTGGGCCTCGACGATGTTGCAGCCGGCATCCGTGACGAAGGCCGAGACCGCCGCGACGATGCCACGCCGGTCGGGGCAGCTGAGAGTGAGTACCAGGCGCTGGTGTGACACACCTCCACCCTAGGGGACGGGCACGCCGCTTTGTGTGATCGTGATCGGTTGTTCGATCAGGAACGGCTCCAACGGCCGGTCGGTCGGGGCGAACCAGGGTGTGCCCGGCACGGCGTCCGGCACGAAACGCCAGCGTTTCGGCACCTCCCGGACCCCGACCGGGTAGATCGTCAATCGTCCGTCCGGGCCGATGTGCAGCCGCAGGAGGTTCTTGTAGTCGGGGATCCCCTGCGCGGCGAACAGCTCGTTGGTGTTGAGACCCGCCACCCGGTCGGCGAGCCAGAGGTAGCCCGCGAGCAGTTCGGTGGCGGTGAGCCCGCCGACCAGCACGACCAGCGGCAGTACCCCGACCAGCAGCCACGTACCCGGTAGCGGGTGGACCACCGCGACAACGCCGGCGAGGACGAGTACGGCCAGGATGAGCTGCGCGAGCCCATGGGCGGCTCCGGCGGCGACGGCCCTGGCGGTCAGGCCGGACTTGGCCAGGGCCACCCCCGCGCCCAGGACCGCGAGGCACAGGACGAGCCCGGGAACGCTGTTGACCAGTCCCTCGAACAGCCCGCCCACGCTCGCACGGCGCAGCCCGTCCGCGATGGCGTCAAGGTGGCCCGCGGCCCCGCGCGCGTGCGATCCGGCGGCGCTGCCGACGACCAGGGCCGCCAGCAGGTGAACGCCGCCGAGCAGGGCCACCAGGCCTGGTGTCTGCACGGGTAGGCGGACGATCCCGCCCGCCAGCCGGCGGGACGTGGACGCATCCGGGAAGGTGGTTGTCAGCTGGTAGTGCACCGGCGGGTCGGTCTTCGACGGCGCTCGGGATGGCGCGGGCGGCAGCACCAGCCGCTGCGGCAACCGGTGGGTGGCGGACAGGTAGGCGCCACCGCCGCCCGCGGTGAACTTCTGCGCGGTACCGCCGACCTCGCTGTAACGGGCATAGTGGTGCAGGTCCCCGGTCAGGGACACCCGTACCTGCGCACCGGCTTTGCGGATCACGGTCCGTTCGAAGTAGTCGAGGACGGCGTACGCCTCCGCGTCCCGTTCGGCCGTGCTGATCCAGCTCGGTTTCGCGGAGCACAGGATGACCGCGTCACCGGGTTGCATCTGCTCCGCGACGCCGAGGAAGTACCGGCGCTGGGGGTCGTCGATGTAGGAGTCGAACTGGATGTCGATGCCCAGGAGCCACCACCGGTGCGGCAGCTGTACCGCGAAGTAGCTGCGGGTCTGCTCGGTGCGCCAGCCGCCGACGCTGGAGCGCTGGCAGAACACCCGCGTGAACGCGGTGAGCCCGTCGTACCAGTCGTGGTTGCCGGGGACGACGAACAGCTTCGGCTGTTCACGGGTTTCGTCCCGCGGCCTGGGTAGCGCCGCGCGGTACGGGCCGAGCAGTTTGTTCTCGTAGCCGGTGATGCTGGGCGTCGGGTAGCACTGGTCGCCACCCATGACCAGCAGCCGGCCACGCGGGGTCTGCGTACCGGACAGGTCAAGGGTGGGCGCGGCGAGCAGTGACGCCATCGCGTAGGTCGAGTCGAATCCGTCGCCGAGGTCGCTGACATAGTCGAACCAGAGCTCACCGGCGTCGGACAGGTCGGTCGGCGGACAGGCCGCCACGGCGGCCATCTCCTCCCGCTTGTCGGCGTAGGCACCCAGTACCTCGCTGATGCCCACCCTGATCGCCGTGCCGAACAGCAGGGACGGCGACAACCACCGCGACATCGATGCCCGGGCAAAGCCGAGAGCCTGTTCGCTGTCGTCGGCGGGTCGGGGCGGCGCCTCATCGGTCATCGGTCACCGCCCCCGGCAACGGGCCGGCCGTCGTCCTCGCCGTCGGATCCGGACCGTAATGACGGACCGTAGATCTTCCAGAGGTCCCCGAGGAACAGTCGGCCGAACGTCTCCAGACCACGAACGGCGTCAACCGCGCCGCCGCCCGCCCGGAACGTCGTCAGCTGCCAGAGGAAGTCCGGGATGTGGATGGTGATGACGCCCGCGGCGATGATCCGCGCTTCCGCTTCGGCGGCGGCGTCCACATGCCCCGCCAGGATGCGGGTGTAAAGCGTCGAGGTGTCCCGCCACACGTCGAACCCCGGGTCGTCGTGGACGTCCTTGAACCCGCTGAGCGTGAGCGGATGCCCGGCCGCGTCACTGAACGGCAGCCGGTAGAGCATCCGCCTGCGCCCGGGTACGTCACCGACGAAAAGGTTGAAAACTCCCTTCTCCACCGGGCGCCGGCCGCCGAGTGTGTCGCAGTGGACGTAACCGCTCGCGACCGCCTCCCGCGTCGGGTCGGCGGCAAAGGCGTCCACGTCCTCGGTGCGAATGGTGAGACGGAACTCCAGGGCGGTCCCGTCCGTCCGGCCCTGATCGAATCCGCACTGTGGGTCGGTCTCGTCGAGGGTGATGAAACCCTTCATTCGCTCGGTGAACTCAAGGCTGGTCCGCGCGGTCATGAAAGTACCCTTTCGGCGAGCCGGTTGGCGAAGGCCGCGATGGTCAGCGACGGATTGGCTCCGACCGGACCGGGCATGGCGGCGCCGTCTGCGACGTGGAGGCCGGGATACCCGAACACCTCACCCCAGCCGTCGACCACGCCGGTAGTGATGTCGGCACCCATGGGCGCGCCACCGAGCGGGTGCACGGTGACGACCCGGGAAAGCAGGGTCATCGGGTTCTGGTGGAACTCGCCGCCCATTTCCTTCGCAAGGTCGGTCATGATCTGCTGCATTCGGTCAAAATACGGCCGGCTGTCATCCGGGTAGTTCTCGACCTGTAGGTAGTCGTCGCGAACCGACATCACGCCCGCGGGAATGTCGCGGCCCATACCGAGCAGCGGCATCGACCCGGCGGATGCCGCACCCGAGCCGAGTAGCCGTCCGACGAGCCCGCCGACCTGGTGCGACGGGCTGTCCGTGAGGCGATTACGGATCATGTCGTAGGTCGCACCGATGACCCGCGATGCACCACCGGCCAACCCGGTGGCCTCGACAAGCCACTCCGCGAAGCCGGGATAGCCGGCGTCCTCGATGTAGCAGCCGCGGTCGGTGCCACCGTCGAGCACGTCGGGGACGCGAACCGCGGTGGTGATGACGGGCGCGTGGGTGCTGCCGAGGGATTCACCGGGCACTCCGCGCAGGAAACCGAGCAGGTCGCCGTTGCCGGAGAAGCGCCGCCCGAGCATGCGGGAGATCCCGGGCAGCGCCGCGCGGTTGCGCAGCAGCAGGTAGGTCGTGCCGAAGGTGCCGGCGGCGAGGACGAGGCGGTCACAGGTGATCGTCCGCTCCGGCAGGGACGCGGTGGCCACGGCGGTGCCGCCGAGCGTGTGCACCACGTAGCCAACGGTGTACCCACCGCCGTCCCGAGGGGTGATCGAGCGGACTTCGTGGTGGACACGCAGGTCGGCTCCACGATGCGCCGCCGCGGAGAGGTAGGTGTGGTCCAGGGTGTTCTTGCTGCCGTGGTTGCAGCCCAGGTCGCACTCGCCGCACAGCATGCAGGTGATCCGCGGCCGGCCGTGCAGGTTGCCGTAGGGCGGGTCCAGGATGGGCGCGCCCGGCATCGGTGCGGCACCTCCGGCCGCGAACGTCACCGCCAGCGGTGGCTGCTCGGCCGTGTAACCCAGGCGTTTCCCTGCCTGCTCAAGCAGTTCGGTTCGGCGGGAGATCCGGTAGCAGTTCCGCCCCTTGGGGAATCGTTGCACGTCCATCATGGCTTCGACGGCCGCGTAGTGCGGGTCGAGGTCGGCCCGGCTGATCGGCCAGCTTTCGTGTCCTTCCCCCGCGGGTGCGTCGTGGACGAACCACTTCTCGTCCTTGCGCAGCAGCACGTTGGCGTAGATGAGCGAGCCGCCGCCGAGACCGCTGGACACGACGGCTTCGAAGTCGGAGAAGGACCAGACGTCGAAAAGGCCGTGCCGTCCCTCGCTCGGGTCCCAGAAGTTACCGGCGATTTCGGACGGTGACCGGGCGAACGACCCCGGTGGATATGCTTTTCCCCGCTCGAGGACGACGACGTTCCGGCCTGTCTCGGCGAACCGGTAGGCGGCTACCGAGCCGCCGAAGCCCGAGCCGACGATCACGACGTCGGTGTGTTCGGTTTCGTCATCCTCGCGTGTCACGAAAACCCCCACGCCCGCGGCACGCCGGCTGGGAACACTTCGCCTGCAGGCGTGACGAGTCAACCATGCGCGCTCCACCGCCGAGTAGGGCGGGGTCCTGTCCGCGATGCGACATGCCCACCCGACATGCCCACCCGACATGCCGTACCTTCCCCGTGCGCTACCCGGGACCTTCCGCCGGCCCGGTGATTACCGCCAGGACCGTGGTGTCGGGCCTTATCGCGCCGCATCGCGCGAGGTCGAAAAGACCGTACATCATCTTCGCGACGTACACCGGTTCGAGGAGAATTCCATGTCGTTCGGCGAAGTCGTCGATGAAGTGCTGGAGCTCCGGTGATTTTTTCGCGAAGCCACCGAAATGGAAGTCGCATTCAATGCGCCAGTTGTCGGTGGGCCGCCCGAAGGTGGCACGCTGGAGGTCGACGACGACCTGCTCGAGGAACCGCCCACCCTTCAGAGCGGAGAATCCGATCGCCCGTTGGCCGGGTCGCAGGGCCGCCGCGATACCGGCGAGCGTTCCACCCGTCCCGCACGCGCAGCACACGACGTCGAAGTTCTCGTCGACCTCGCCGAGGATCTCGGCGCAGCCGCGGATCCCGGCGGGGTTGCTGCCCCCCTCCGGGATCAGGTGGAAGTCGCCGAAGCGTCGGCGCAGGTCTGCGACAACCTCGGGATGGTCCTTCCGGCGATAGGTGGACCTGTCCAGGTAGGTCAGATGCATGCCGCGGGCGGTGGCGGACGCCAGCGACCAGTTGAGCGGTAGCCGTTCCTCGCCCCGGATCACGCCGATGGTGGCAAGACCCAGAAGGTTCCCGGCGGCTGCCGTCGCGCGGATGTGGTTGGAGAAGGCGCCGCCGAAAGTCAGAACGGTCGACGCTCCCCGTGCGGACGCATCCGTGAGATTGTATTTCAGTTTGCGCCATTTGTTGCCGGGTACCTCGTCGCTGATGAGGTCATCGCGTTTGGCGAGCAGCCGCACACCACGGCGCGCGAGTCGGTCGTCACCCAGCTCCATGACCGGTGACGGAAGACGAAGACCGAGATCCGCCACCCGATTATCAGCCCAGTCGGGGCTGGATATTGTCCAGGACGCCGTTCCACAGTTTGCGGATGCCGATCGGCGCGAAGGTCCGCTCGAAGAATCCGCCGACGCCGCCGGCGCCCGCCCAACTGGTCTCCACCGATACCTGGGAGGCACCCGCCGCTGCCGGGAGCACGGTCCACACGGTGCGCAGGGTGGAGTTCTGGTCGGCTTCCAGAAGGCTCCGGCCGGGGTCGGGAGCGGAGACGATCGCGTCGACGTTCCGGATGCGGCGACGGGTCGCGTGCAGCCGGTAGCGGATGCGGGTACCCGCCGCGGTACCGCCCTCGACGACCTCGTAGTCGGTGATCATTTCTGGCCAGGCTTCGGCGCGAACGCCCTTGTAGTCACCGAGCGCGTCGAGGACCGCGGCCGGCGCCGCCGTCACGACCCGTTCCACGACTACCTTGATCTGGGCCACCTGATCTCCATTCATGATCGGTCCAGCCCTTGGCCGGCTGCTTCGACGTTAGTACCTGTCACGGCATGGCATGGCAGCGCCACCATGAAGGTTGTGAGCAGCACGCGGACCCGCCATCCCCACCCGACTCCGGAGGCGGGCCGCCTCCGCCGGTTTCTGTCGGCCCACCCGCTCGCGGTCGACCTCGGGTTCACCGTCGCCCTCGGGCTGCTCGCGGTTCGGCCGCTCATGGCCGAAGCCGAGCATCGCGGCGTCGCCGTCGTGCTCAACCTCGGGCTCCTGGTTCCGCTCGTCTGGCGGCGCGGATACCCGATGGCCGCTTTCACGGTGATCACGGCGGTGGCATTCGTCCAACTGGTCCTGGACGTTCGCGGGCCGGGTGACATCGCGTTACTGGTCGCGTTCTACACGATCGCGGCGACCGGGTCACGGCCCCGGACGCTGGCCGCCGCCGCCGTGCTGGAGCTGGGGGTGGTGGCGGCTACCATCCGCTGGGCCGGCCCGTCGTACGAGGACCGGCTGGCCGCGCTGGTGTTCCTGTCGGGTCTGGCGACGGCGGCCGGGGTGTCGGGCATCAATGTCGGGACGCGCCGCGCCCACCTCGCGGCGCTGGAGGACCGCGCCGCCCGACTCGAACGGGAACGCGACCAGCAGACCCGGCTCGCGGCAGCCGCGGAACGCGCCCGGATCGCGCGTGAGATGCACGACATCATCGCCCACAGCCTGTCCGTGATGATCGCTCTCGCGGACGGGGCCACCTTCGCCCTTGAGACCTCGCCGGGGCAGGCCGCGGTCGCGATGGCGAGCGTCTCCGGCACCGGGCGCCACGCGCTCGCGGAGATGCGCCGCCTCCTCGGGGTGCTGCGTGGCGACCAACCGGATGCCGGGCGGGCGCCGGTACCCGGCATCGGCGACCTCGACGATCTGATCGGCCAGGTACGGGCGGCGGGCCTGCCGGTTACCGTCGAGATCAGCGGACACCGGGGTTTCTTCTCCGCCGGGGCCCAGCTCACGGTGTTCCGGATCGTGCAGGAGGCACTGACGAACAGCCTGAAACACGGTGGTACCGCAGTGACGGCACGGGTCGTCCTGCGTTATGACACCGTCGGTGTCGATATGATGATCACCGATACCGGAACCGGTTCGGACCCACCCCGCCCCGGCGGCCAGGGCCTCGTCGGGATGCGCGAACGCGTCGCCGTCTACGGAGGCACGGTCGATGTCGGGCCATGCCTGGGCGGCGGCTGGCAGGTCATGGCGCGGGTGCACCGTGACGGTGAGACCGTCGGAGCATGACCACCCGTGTGCTACTCGTGGACGATCAGCCTCTGCTGCGGCTCGGCTTCCGCATGGTCCTGGAGTCCCAACACGACATGACGGTCGTCGGCGAGGCGGGTGACGGCGCGGATGCCGTCGGGATGGCCGGCGGGCTGGAACCCGACGTCGTCCTCATGGACGTCCGGATGCCGGTCATGGACGGGATCGAGGCCACGCGGCGGATCGTGGACGCCGGCATCGACTCCCGCGTGCTCATCCTGACCACGTTCGACCTCGACGAGTACGCGTACGCGGCGCTGCGGGCCGGCGCCAGCGGGTTCCTCCTGAAGGACGTCCCGCCCACCGACCTGCTGTCGGGGATCCGGGCGGTCGCGACCGGTGACGCCGTGGTCGCACCCAGCGTGACACGCCGGTTGCTCGACGTCTTCGCCCATCAGCTGCCCGACCCGGGGCATCCCGACCGGTCCGTCCCGGCGGTGGTCGACCCGCGGATGGCCCGGCTGACCGAGCGTGAACGTGGCGTGCTCCATGAGGTCGCGGCCGCCCGGTCGAACGCGGAGATCGCGCAGCGGCTCGTCCTGTCCGAGGCGACGGTCAAGACTCACGTTGGCCGGATCCTGACCAAGTTGGAGCTGCGGGACCGGGTTCAGGCCGCGGTGTTCGCCTACGAGGTAGGACTCGTCCGGCCCTCCCGCCAACCTCCGGGTCAGGACAGAAAACAGCGCTGAGTCCGGTCGCTCCTGAGTCCGGTCGCTCCTAACGCCGGTTGAGGAGCCAGAGGTCGACACCGTCGAGGTGCTGTCCGGGGTGGCCGGCGAGCGTGGTCAGCAGGGTGACCAGTTCGTCGTGGTGGTCGGTGGGTCCGAGAATGATCGCGTCCGGGTGGTAGCGGTCGAAGGTGGCCTGAAGGTCGGGTTGTCGGAGTGCGGCACCCGCGGTGCTCTGGCCGTTCGTGACGGCGATGAGGGCCGAGTTCAGCGGGTCGACCTCGGGGTGGAAGCTGGAGCGTCCATTGCGGTCGGGAACCGTGCAGTAGCAGCCCGGCATGGCGAAGCGGAAGGCGGCCTGCGCCTGCCAGAGCATCGCGATGCTCTGCTGCGGGTGTGGATAGGGGACGACGAGAGCCGTCGCCCCGTCCGGCACGTTGTTCACCTGCGGCCCGGAGAAGAACGCGGGGGTCACCGTGGGGAACGGCAGGAGCGTCGCCGGTACCAGTGGCACCAGGACGGCGGCGGTCGCGGCGGCGGTGGCGGCGTGCAGCCGGGGTGGGCGCGCCCGGTCGAGCCATACAGCGATCATGATCGCGGCTGCCAGGACGAGGTAGAGCGACAGCCGCGAGGGCAGGGCGTTGTGCAGTACCGGTGCTTCCTCGAGCACCCGCCAGGGCAGAGGGATGCGGGTGATGTGTCCGCCGACGTGCAGGTGCGGGCCCATGGACAGGACGGCGACGGCGGCGAACAGCGGCACACACAACGCAACCATCCGGTCGCGGCGTAGCCGGACCGCGATGAAGGCGAGCAGGAGTAGGAGGGGCAGACCGAAGTAGCCGCTGACCTCGACGGCGTTGCCGGAGAACCGCAGGCTCTCGCGGACGGCGGCGTCCGGCGCGAAGGCCTGTAACGGGGTGGGCGTGACGAAGGTGAGCAGGTCGGAGACGGCGACGTCGGATGGCTGGATCGACCCGTGGACACGTTGCGGGCCGAGGAACTGGGTGTACAGCGGCCAGGAGAGCAGTGCCGTGGCGACGGCGGCGCAGACGGCGAGCCCGCGCGCTGCCGTGGCGGCACGGGGCCGGATCTGGTCGCGGTGCTGTGCGCCCAGGATGGCGATGGCGATGACCGCGACCACGGCTGATGTTGCCAGCACCTCCTCGCTGATCAACGCCTGGGCGGCGACTGCGATGCCGAGCAGCGTGCCGGTCCGTCGGGTGTTGCGCTGCCGGACGAGTAGGTCGTCCAGGAGCAGCAGGAGGACGGGCGGGAAGACCGCGAACGACAGGTGGAGGTGCCCGTATGAGGCGCCGATGACGTACGGGCTGAAGCCGTAGAGCAGCCCGGCGACGACGGCGGGGAGCGCGGCCGTCCAGCGGCGTATGACCAGGAACATCGTCCAGCCGGACAGTGCGGGTGCGAGCGTGGTGAGTACCTGGAATGCCACCAGCGGCCCGGCCAGCACGGTGATCGGCGCGGCCACCACGCCGAGCAGGGGGACGCCGGTGCTCCACATGATGTTGACGCCGTCGGGGGCGTTCAGGAAGTGCGTGACGAACGGGTCGAGGCCGTGGGCGAGCGCGTAGGGCGTCCACGCCAGGTACCAGGAGAACAGGACGGCGTCACCGCCGCCGTAGACGGTCGTCCCCAGATCCGTCCAGCCGTCCCGGAAAAGTGTCACGGACAGTGCGCAGAACCCGGCCAGAACAGCCGCGGCGACAAGCCGCCGCCTCCGTTTCGAGGTATCCGCGCCCGGTGCCGCCGCGCCCGGTGCCGCCGCGCCCGGTGCCGCCGCGCCCGGTGCCGCCGTGTCCGGTTCGCGGGACGTCGGGACCGCCACCGACCCACCCGGGCAGGTGCCGGAACGGGTGCCGGTGTCGAGGCCGGAAGTGTCGAGCTCGGAAGTGGCCACAGACGTCCCCTCGAGTCGGTGTCAGCGAACTGGATTTCTCGGAGCCTCCGGGCTACGCGAGAAGAACCATGATCGCGCATCCTTCGGCCACTACGCGTGGATGTCCCGGAACACCTCGGACCTGCCCCGACAGACCGCAGGAGCGTATTTCACCGGTAACTTCCGATTACTATCGGGTTTGATCGCCGATCCGCGTAGGCGGTCCGATCCGGGCCGTGGTCCGCAGGCGCGCGAGGCCGGCCAGCAGGCGCAGCTCGTCGACGGTCCGCGCGGCGCTGTCGAGCAGCGCCGGCGACATCACGAGGACGGCCAGTACCTGCGCTCGTGACAACGCGACGTTCAACCTGTTGCGGGACAGCAGGAAGTCCAGCCCACGCGGGGCCTCGGCCGCGCTGGACGTGGTCATCGACATGATGACGGCCGGCGCTTCCTGGCCCTGGAAACGGTCGACCGTCCCGACCCGGACACCGTGGATGCCGGCCTTGCCGAGCGCGTGCTCGATCGCGCGGACCTGGCGGTTGTAGGGGGCGACCACCAGGACGTCACAGCCGTCGAGGAGGCGTTCGGTGTCGCCGTCGACGAACCGCCGGCCGAGGAGGGTGCCGACCAGGTCGACGACCACGGCCACCTCGGCATCCGACCGGGTGGTCGCGCCGTGGTGGACGACGTCGCGCAGGTACAGGCCGGCGTCCACGCCGCTGATGCGGCGGTCGGCGGCGACCGGATGGGCGTGCAGGCGTCCGCGGTAGGCCAGCGCCGACACCGGTGCGCACACGTCCGGATGCATGCGCCGGGTCAGATCCAGGAAGTAGCCGAACCGGCCCGGGATCACCTCGTCCGCGCCGAGCAGGTGGGACAGGGCGGAGGCGTCCGCGCCGTCCGGGTGGATCCCGGCGACCACCTGCGGGAGCTGCTGCGGGTCACCGAGCAGCACCAGGTTTCGGGCCGCGCCGGCCACCGCCAGGGTGTCCGCGAGCGCGAACTGACCGGCCTCATCGATGATCATTACATCGAATGGTTCCGCGCGCAGCACGGGGTTCGCGAAGGCCCACGCGGTGTCGCCGACCAGGTGTCCCCCGGGATGGGCGGCACGCCAGGACGCCAACGCGCGGATGTCGCGCGGGCAGTCCCACGGCAGGCCAGGGTCGGGCCTGTGTCCGGAACGCACTTTTTTGGCGGCGTGGACCCCGCCATCCGGGGAGTCGCCGATGGCTGCGAGCATCGCGTTCTCGATCGCCTTGTGACTGGTCGAGCAGACGCCGACGGTGCGGCCCCGCCCGACGAGATGACGGATCAGCCGACCGGCCAGGTAGGTCTTGCCGGCGCCGGGCGGTCCTTGCACGGCCAGGTAGGAACCGTCGAGGGCATCGACGGCGGCGAGCACCGTGGGGATCAGGTCGCCGCCGTGCTCGGCCGGGTCCGGCAGACCGGCGCGTCCGGTGAGCCGTCCTACCAGCCGTGGCGGGCAACGGCGCAGCAGGTCCATGGCCGGGCCGGCGCAAGCATCAGGGCCGGAAGTATCAGGACCGCAAGTATCAGGGAGCGCCACGGCCGGGCCGTCTGACAGGTTCGCCGCGACCGTCCGGGCGAGTTCGGCGATCGCGGCCGGCTTCGGCCTGGGATTCACCGGTGCTCCGGGCAGCACCGCGAGTGGTAGGTCCGCACCGGCGTCGTCCGGTGGGGCGGTCTCGCGGACGAGCAGCGTGTCGGGTTCGCCGCGTTCGAGTTCGGCGTCGTGGGTGGTGCCGTCCGCGCGACCGGTACCCGGCGGGTAGAGCAGGCGAATCCGTTCACCGTCCGCGAAAGGATGGTTACGTTCCGGGTCGAGGGAGGCTCGCAGCGTGCGTCGTGTTTTCTTCTGCCGCCCGGTCGGGGCGGCCCAGCCCTCGACGGTGGTCCAGCTCAGCGGGACGGCACAGTTGTCGTCCGCTTCCAATGCGGCGTGGTCGGCGGTGAGCCAGGCGAAGAACTCCCACCAGGCGGGCTTGTTCTCACGCCGGTGGTACCCGACGGCGGCGGCGAGCAGCGCCCGGGCCCGCTCGTCGTCCGTCCAGGTCGCCGGGTCGTCCGGCAGACCCGCGACCAGCGCGTCGACCGTTGCGTCCGAGTCGGGCCCCGCGCCGCCCGCGCCGTCGTCGCCGACATCGCCCGGTGGGGCGTCGGTCGGTACGCCCATGATGCCCTCGGCCGTACGAAGGTCGAGCAGCCAGCGGTGCAGCCGGTGGGTGGAGACGCAGTCGACCCGGTTGTACTCGGCGATCTCGCCGAGTACGTGGTCGGCGGCGGCGTGGTCGGAGCCCGCGAGGTGGGCCAGCACGTTCTCATAGGCGACGATGCTGTCGACGGCGTTCTTGACCTCCGCGCCGCGCGCGCCGGGCATGTAGAGCGGTTCCAGGTACTTGATCGAATACGACCGCTGGGAGATCTTCAGGCTGCGCCGGACAACCGTGTAGAGGTCGACGAGCCGGTGCCCCGCGAGCAGGGCGTCCACGTGCTGTTCACGGGTGCCGTGCCGGGCCGCGAGCCGCTTCAGCGCGTTCGGCTCATACGGCGCGTAGTGGTAGATGTGCGCCCGAGGGTGGTCGTTGAGCCGTCCGGTCGCCCAGTCGACGAACCGTTCGAACGCGCGTTTCTCAGCGGCACGGTCGTGTGCCCAGAACGGGTGGAAGACCTCCCCGGTTTCATCCAGGGTGACGGCGCCGAACAGGTACTCCAGCCCGGTGTTGTCCAGCGCGTACGGATCCCCCTCCATGTCGAAGTAGATGTCGCCCGCGTCAGGTACGGGCAGGGACGCGAGACCGTCCGGCGCGACCACCCGAACGGTCACCGTGCCGGTCCGGTCGTCGTCGGTGCGGGTCGCGTCCTGGATGACCTGCAGTTCCGCCTGTAACCGGAGCCCGGCGAAGGTTGCCGCGGCCATCGACGGCGGCCGCTGGGCGTCGCCGGCGACAGCAAGGTCCTCCACCGAGGAGATACCGGCTGCCCGTAGTTTGCGCCGGGAGTCGGTGCGCATACCCGCGACCAGGGACAGGTCGCGGGCGGCTTCCCGTCCTTTCTCGCAGTGGCCGGTGAACGCGCACGTCCCGCACGCCGGTCGGGGATCGGCCCAGGACGGCTCCGGGACCGTGGGTTCGGCCGCGAGCTGCGTTGCCAGCCGGGCGCGGGCATGGTCGACCATCGGTGCGACGTCCTCGACGCGTATCGACTCCAGACGGCTGTCGCCGAGCAGCAGGTGGATGCGCAGGGCAACGTCCACCCCGATAGCCGGCAGCGCCTGGGCATAGGCGGCGAGCTGCAGCACCGCGGCGGGACGGGCGTGGCGCGCGAGCTTCGCGTCGTACGGCTCGTAGCGTCCCGGTACCGGTTCGCGGGTGCGCGCACCGGTGATCGGGTCGAGGTGGGTGGCGATCAGGAAGTCGGGCCGTCCCTGGAAGGAGCCGTCGAACAGCACGCCCTGATAGATGACGGCGACGCCGGCGGCAACGGCCTCGCGGGTCCGCTCCCGCGCCGCGCCCAGCGCAGCCAGGGTGTTCTCGGGCCGTTCGATCGCCGTGACCTCGTCCGCGCCGAAGACCCGGACGAGGTGCGCGAGCCAGCGCCGTTCATGGGCGTCGCCGTGGCGGACCAGCAGCTCGTCCGCCTCGGATGTCGTGACCTCGGCACCGCCGGCGTCCACCCGGACGCCGGCCGCACGGGCATGGGACAGCACGAGTCGGTGCCCGCACTCGAGCGAGTCGACGACGTCGCCCGCCGAGACCACCCACCGGTCCTCGAATCGCTGCATGTCCCTCCTCGGCGGGTGTCCGCGGATGCCGTGCCGTGGCCATCCTCCTCGGCAGGCCGGGGCTCAGCCCGCCCGGGTGCCGTAGCGGGTGACGGCGTTTCGTCCGAGTTGTAGTGACTGGGCGTCGGCGGTCAGGTGCTTGCTGTCCATCAGGCTGAACGCGAACAGGCCCTCGGCGGTCACCTGCCGTACGTAGTCGTCGGTGAATATCGCCCGCATGTCGTTCGTCCAGGTGCTCGATGAACCGTTGTCGGGTTTGTAGTGGGCGACCATGACCGGGCCGTATTTTCCGAGGATCTGGGTCATCCTGCGGATGTCGTCGACATTGCTGGTCGAGTCCATCGCCTGGAAACTCTGGAAGTCCGACTGCCGCAGTACGTCGTCGAAATGCCCGATCAGCGACTTTCCGCCGCCCTTCGCCGGGTCGTCCCAGCGGGCCTGCCAACCACCCCAGCCGAGGGAGACCCTGGCGTTCGGCGCCATCGAATGGAAGATGCCCATGGCTGCGACGTACTGGTCCTTCAGCTTCTGGTAGTAGTTCGTCACCTCCGGGGTGGCCGCCCAGGTGTTGGCCTGGCACGGATAGGTCTGCAGTTCGGTGAACAGCGTGATGTAGAGAGGCGGCTTGCTCGCGTCACCACCGAATATCTGCGCGAGTCGTCGGGTGTCGCCAAGGAATGACGACGACAGTGGGTAGTCCCGACCGCAGGCCGCGCCGTACTTGGTCTGCACCGTGGCTACCTGACCGGCTCCGCCGAGCCACACGACAAGGTGAATCGCGTGTCCCTTCGCATAGACCCGCGGAATGAGGTCCTTTGCCCAGTTCGTCATGAATCCGAAGTCGTTGGGGCTGTTGTACCAGGTTGTAAACATTCCGAGCTGGTCTGCGACGGGTGACGTCGAGTCGCTGTCGAGAGAAGGCCCGAGACCGAACACGAGTTTGCCGGCCTGGCCGAATCCGGCCGGCCTGGCCGCCGGAGTACTGGCGGCCGTCGCGGCCGTCCCCACGGCGCGTGTCTGGCCGGTTATATCCGGCAGCGACAGGACGACGAGCCCGGCCAGCGTCACAAGAATCATAAAAGATGATTTAAATGGACGAAACGGCTTCAGTACGAACAAGACGGGCTTCTCCGCAGTTCTGCCGAAGTGTCCCCCCGGACGGGGGTAGCGTACATGCTTCCATCCGGGGCGGACGGGGACTTTGAGATCATCGTTCGTGTGTCGGCAACGACACCCGACGTCCGGCGGGACGCCTGCGACCGACCGGTTTCTCCGAACCGGACAGAAATCCCCACGGAAGGGGCAGACTTAGTGGTCACCACCAACGGTTGAGCCGGTCGGTGATGGCCTGATGGCAGTCATCCTCCGGCCGCGGGGGGAGAAACGCAGGTGGACCGAACCACGTTGCAGGTCAACACCCCGGCTGGCCAGGTGACTCTGTCCGAAGACGGGCCGTATGTGGTAGGGCGGGCCCGCCAGGCCGACATCGTCATCATCGACAGTCGGGTGTCGCGACGTCATTTCGTCCTGGAGCAGGGTGCCGACGGTTGGCTGGTGCGTGACACCAGTGCCAACGGCCTGTGGCAGGACGGCCGCCGGGTGGGCAACCTCAGCATCCGCGCAGGACAGGTCCGGATCCGCCTCGGCGCGGTGGATGGTCCGGAGGTCGTTCTCGCAGCGCAACCGCGTCAGGCTCCGCAGCCGGGGCGGCCGGCCGAACCGGTGACCGCGCTCGTCGGCAGCGCGGACGATCCAGGCCCGCGTGGCAGACCGCGGGCGACGACGGACAGCGACTCGGCGACGGCCGAGCAGATGATCGTGGGTGACGAGCGGAAGGTCCACCCGTTGCGTCCCGGGTTGGTGACGCTGGGCCGGTCCCGCGACAACGATCTGGTCGTGGACGACCTGCTTGCGTCCCGGCACCACGCACAGATCCATGTCGGTAACGGCAGGGTCGATGTCGTCGACCTGGAGTCGGCCAACGGGACGTTCGTCAACGGCCGGCGCGTGACCCACGAGCCGGTGGCGCAACGTGACGTCGTCGCCATCGGCCACCACCTGTTCCAGCTCGACGGGAACACGTTGGTCGAGTACGTCGACAGCGGTGACGTCACGTTCGAGGTCCAGGGACTGTCGGTGTGGGCCGGCGCCAAGCAGCTCATGCACGACGTCACGTTCCGGTTGCCCGCTCGGTCGCTGCTGGGTGTTGTCGGGCCGAGCGGTGCGGGCAAGTCGACGCTGCTCAACGCTCTCACCGGGTTCCGCCCGGCGGATGCGGGCACGGTCCGTTACGCCGGCCGGGATCTCTACGCCGAGTACGACGAGCTGCGCCGCCGGATCGGCTACGTCCCGCAGGCCGACCCTCTGCACGGCCAGCTGACCGTGCGCGAGGCCTTGGAGTACGGCGCGGAGCTGCGGTTCCCCGCCGACACAACCACACAGGAGCGGCGCACCCGGGTCGGAGAGGTCATCTCCCAACTCGGGTTGCACGCCCACGCCGACACACCGGTCAGCCGTCTGTCGGGCGGACAGCGCAAGCGGACCAGCGTCGCCCTCGAACTGCTGACCCGCCCGACCCTGCTGTTCCTGGACGAGCCGACGTCCGGACTGGACCCGGCGAACGACCAGTCGGTGATGGATGCGCTGCGGGGACTCGCCCGCGGCAGCGACGGTGCCTCGGGTGACGGGCGCACCGTGATCGTGGTGACCCACAGTGTGCTTTTTCTTGACCTCTGTGACTACCTGCTTGTTCTCGCGCCCGGCGGGCACGTGGCGTACTTCGGCCCGAGTGCCGGCGCGCTGCGGTTCTTCGGCAAGAAGGACTTCAAGGAGTTCGTGACCGTCTTCCGGGAGCTTGAGGCGACCTCGGGTGATGTTCTCGCCGCACGCTTCCGTGCGTCCGAGTACTACGTCCCGTCCGCGGTCGTCGCGCCGGTCGTCCGCCGGGCCCCGGCACAGTTACCCAGCGTCCGCCAGCAGCCGGTGCGGGCGCAGCTGTCCACCCTGACCCGGCGGTACCTGCGGGTCGTGCTCGCAGACCGGTCCTACCTGCGGTTGATCATTGCATTCCCGTTCCTGCTCGGGATCATCCCGCGGGTCATCCCGGCGAAGGACGGTCTTGCCGCATTGCGGGAACCTAATCCGGACGCGACCAAGGTGCTGGTCGTGCTCGTACTGTGCGCGTGTTTCATGGGAATGGCGAACTCCGTCCGCGAGATCGTCAAGGAACGCCCGATCTACCGGCGCGAGCGCACGATCGGCCTGTCACGTGCCGCCTACCTGGGCTCGAAGATCCTGGTGCTGACCGGGATCACGACGTGCCAGTGCGTGGTGTTCACGCTGATCGGGCTACTGGGGCGTACGCCGACCAACGCGGTGCTGCTCGGCGCGCCTCTCGTGGAGTGCCTCATCGCGGTGATCGTGGCCGCACTGTCCTCGATGATGATCGGTCTGCTCGTGTCGACGCTGGTGGACAGCGCGGACAAGACCATGCCGGTGCTCGTGCTCATCACCATGGGGCAGCTCGTGCTGTCCGGTGGTCTGGTTTCCGCGGTGGGACGCCCCGTGCTGGAACAGGTGAGCTGGATCGCGCCGGCCCGGTGGGGCTTCGCCGCCCTCGGCTCGACCGTCGACCTCAACGATGTGGCCAAGCTCGGCGCGGTGGGGCCGCGGGGTGATCCTCCGGACCCGCTGTGGGATCACAACGCGGCGACCTGGCTGATCGACGTCGGTGTGGGTGTGCTGGTGGGTCTGGCCGCGCTGGGTCTGACCGCGTATATGGTCCGCCGGATCGAACCGAAGGTCGGCCGGCGGAAGGCCGGCACGGACGCGCCATCCTGATCCCGTGGATCTGCCATCAGATACTGGCGGATCTGCCATCCTGATCCCGCGGATCTGCCATCAGATACTGGCGGATCTGCCATCATGGATGGTGTGGCTGTCGCGTTCGGAAGCAGAGGATCAGCGCTTGACGTGCGTCGATCGCTCCAATCATTGGTCAGCGAGGCGCTGGCCGACACCCGTGTCGTCGGCGTTGTCGGGCCCCGGCAGGCGGGCAAGTCCACGTTGGTGCGGCGCATCGTCGGCGAGTCGCCGGACGGCGTCTACATCTCGCTGGACGACCGTGATGCCCGGGTCGCGGCCGAGGTGGACCCGCGTGGCTTCCTCGCAGGGCGCTCTGGGCTCCTCGCCATCGACGAGGTGCAGCGGGTCCCCGAGCTGTTGCTCGCGCTGAAGGCTGCGGTGGACGCCGACGAGCGTCCGGGCCGGTTCCTGGTGACCGGTTCGTCGCAGCTCAGCGCGAACCGGGGTGTGTCGGAGACGCTAGCCGGACGGATCGAGCGCTTCGAGTTGTGGCCGCTGAGCCAGAGTGAGTTGGCGGCGACGGCCGGGACGCTTCGGACGGCTGAGACGTTCCTGGACCGGCTCCTCGCCGGTGTGCTGCCACTGGAGCATGCCGGCGACCTGACCAAGACCGACTATCTGGACCGGGCCGTCGCCGGCGGGTATCCGGAGGCTCTGCGCCGCTCCGGGGCGAGACGGGCCGCATGGTTCGACGCCTATGTCGAGACGGTGGTCGAGCGAGAGGCACCCGGGGTGTCGGCCTCGCCACGCACGGCCGAACTGCCACGCCTGCTCCGCCTGGTGGCGGCCCGGCATGCGAGCCTGCTCAACGTGGCTGACCTGGCCCGCGACGCGGGACTACCCGAGCGGACGGTCCACCGCTACCTGGATGTTCTCGAAGCGGTGTTCCTGGTCCGTCGCTGCCCCGCATGGGCCGTGAACCTCACCCAACGGGAGATCCGGGCGCCCAAGGTCTTCGTGACCGATCCAGGCCTGGCGGCTCATCTGCGCGGCGCCGACATCGCATCGCTGGGACGTCCGGAGATCGCTCGGGGCGCGGACGGCCCGATCCTCGAGGGAATGGTCTACAGCGAGTTGCTGCGCCAGTCGGGGTGGTCGGCGGTCAGGCCGTCGCTGTTCCACTACCGTGATCGAGCCGGGGCCGAGATCGACCTTGTGATCGAAGACCGCTCCCTGCGGGTCGTCGGGATCGAGGTGAAGGCCGCGGCTGACGTTTCGCGCCGGGACATCCGCCACCTTGTCGCCGTCCGTGACCGGCTGGGTGAGCGTTTCGTCGCCGGGGTCGTGCTGCACACCGGCGCGCGGGCCTTTCCGCTGGGTGACCGCCTTGCCGCGGTTCCCATCAGCGCTCTGTGGGCATCCTGAACGGGTTGTCACCATGTTGAACGATTTACGCTATCGTGTCCGGGATCATCCGGGCGGGAATCCCACCGCGACAGCCGTGACCGTCCAGGGTAAACGGGGGCTTGGCGTTGGCGCACATCATTTCGACGATCAACCTCAAGGGTGGTGTCGGCAAGACGACGATCACCGCGGCGCTCGCGGAGATCATAGCGGGGGATTACGGCAAGCGTGTACTGATCATCGATCTGGACCCACAGACGAACCTGACCGTCTACATGATCGGTGTAGTTCGCTGGCGGGAACTGAACGAGTCGGGTCGGACGCTTGCGACCCTCTTTCGTGACGCGGTGGATCCACGCCCGGCTGGAAGCCTGTTCGACGTCCGTGCGGCGCTGCAACGGGACGTGTCGCCGGTGCGAAGTGTCACCCAGGTCGACCTGCTGGCGTCCTCACTCGACCTCATCGACTTGCAGGACAGGTTGCTGTCCCCGTCCGGGGGTTTTTTCTACAACCCGGTCGAGCTGCTACACAGGCAGCTCGAGAAGATATCGGCCGACTACGATTATATTCTCATCGACTGCCCACCGAACCTCAGTATGCTCACCCTGAACGGGGTGAGGATCTCCGATGGCTACATAATCCCGACGATCCCCGATTTCATGTCGACCTACGGAATACCTCAGGTCCGGTCCCGGATCCAGAGGTTCGCCACGAACGTGGGGCTCGACATCCCCGCGTTCGGTCTTGTCGTCAGCAAGTACCGGGCGAACGCGTCGCTGCATCAACAGATGGCCGATTATCTGGCTCGTTCGGGGAGGGACGCAGGACTCCACGTGTTCGAATCCAGGATCCCCGAGTCGGCGGACATAGCGGCGGCGGCCGAGTTCAACGACTGGGGCACCCTGCGGCAGCGCTACGGAAACAAAGGCCAGTACGACGCGCTCGCAGCCCTGACGGCCGAGTTCATGAATGTCGTGGAGGGCGCCCGATGAGTGTCAACGACACGAGCCCCGGGGAAGGCGCGGCACCCGGGCCATCTGTGCCGTTCCCGGACCTGTTCGCCGAGCTCGGCGCGGCGAGCCACGCTCTTTCCGGGTTGGTGGACGGGTGCGGTCCAGACGTCGCCCGTACTCTGCTGCGGCTTGTCACGGTGATCGCGGGTGAGGCCGCGGCCTCGGAGCGATTCGCCACCGCTCTCGCGGATGCGCTCGGACCGTTGGCATCGGCCGCGGCTGAACAGGCGCGGACAGACCCGCCTGTGACCCCACCTCCGACGGCAGAACCCCGCGTATCAGGGTCTCTCGGGTCGACACCGGTGATATCGGAGCCGACCGTGGAGCCCGGCCGGGAACCGCTGTCGGCGTCGGGCACCCGCACCGGTGCGCGAACCGGTGCGCGGGCATCCGGCATCCGGCCGGATGGTCCGTTCGACCCTTACAAGGTCTATGCGGGTGGCGGACCTGATGATCTGCAGGCCAGGCTCGGCGACCTCGATATCGAGGAACTGAAGAACATCATCGCGCAGCACAATCTCGACCACGACAAGAAGGCGATGCGCTGGAAGACGAGGGACCGCCTCGTGCGGCGCATCATGGACAACGTCGCCAAGCGCAGCACCCACGGTTCGGCATTCGCAACGGCATGAAAGACGTGCGGGGGCGCAGCTCGCGCCCATCCCCGGCAATCTCGCCTGGACCGTGTCCGTGAAGGCGCGATTACGCTCCATGTGACAGATTCGTGGATTACAACCCTCGGGCCATGCTCCTGTCTCGGTGTCGGACCTCACCGGCGAGGTCCGACACCGAGACCACGGCAGCGGGTCAGGATCAGCGGGTCAGGATCAGGCGGCGTCGAAGTCGGCCCGCGTGCCGGACACACCCCGTGACCCGACGGTGCACAGTCCGGCGGTGCGGACGAGTGTGACGCGGTCGAGTTCCGTGCCGCTCTCGGCGATCGCGCGAACGGTCAGCGTCGCCGGCCGGCCGGGCCTCGCGGGCCTGACATCCACGGCGACGAACGAGTAGCCGGTGTAGCGGACCCGGGACCAGGCCACGACCTCAGGCGTCTTCACCCCGACACCCGTCCACGAGTAGGAGGTGATCGGAGCGACATCGTTCACATTCCCGGCGTAGCTGTCCGCGGCCGGGAAGTTGTACAGGCTGCGCCCGCCGCCGCCGACCGCCAGGTAGGTCGTCCCGTCGGTGTCCGGGTGGACGGTCCCGCCGATCGGCACCGCCTTACCAGGGCGTCCGCCACGCAGCGGGTCGGTGCGTTCGTAGATGTGGTTGTGGCCGTTGAGGACGAGGTCGACACGGTAGGTGTCGAACAAAGGCACCCACTCGGCGCGCACGCCGCCCTCGGACGCGTGCGCGTTCGTCGTCGAATAGGCGCAGTGGTGGAAGAACACGACGACGAAGTCGACGTCGGGCTGCCGGCGCAGGAACTCAAGCCGGGACTTCAACCAGGCCGTCTGGGAGCCGTTGCTATAGCCACGGTTCGCGGGGATCTCGTTCGACACGTCGTTGGCGTCGAGGCTGATCACGCCGACGTTTCCGTAGATGAACGAGTAAACCGACGGGCAGGTCCTCGGCCCGTTGCCGGGGAAGTTCCACCGGGCGATCTGGCCGCCGTAGCCATCCGGGGAGTAGAGCGCCTCCATGTCGTGATTTCCGGTCGCGACCATCCACGGTACCCGCGAGGCGACCGCTTCGATCTGCCCGAGGTAGGAGTCCCAGACGCTCGGGTCGTAGATGTCGGTCCCGTTCGCTCCGGTGGAGCTGACCGGCTTGCCCTGACCGCTGGGGTCGGCATACGCGATGTCGCCGAGCAGCAGGTGGAAAACGGGGTTCTGCCTGGCGACGACCCCGTCGTTGGCCAGCGCGTGTGCGCTGACGCCCTGGTCGCCGAATGCCGTGAACGTGAAGGGTTCCGCGTCCCAGCGTCCCCGTCGGGGTGCGGTGTGCACCGTCGAGATGGCACCTGAGGCGGTGGCGGGCTCGTAACCCTGGTGGCCAACGCCGTAGTAGTAGGTGGTGTCCGGGCGAAGCCCGTCCACCGCGACGTGCAGGTAGTACTGGTCGACCGGTCCCGCCGCTCCCGCCACGACGGAATGCAGCGGACGGACCTCGGCCGGGATGCGTCCGGACAGGTCGGAAGGATGCGTTCCGATCCGGATGAACGGCTTGTCGACGGGCACCGGCACCTGCCAGCCGATGCGGATCTGACGGCGCGGGTCGGCGCCGAAGGCGAGGTGGCGGGCGAACGGGGCGACCGACGCTCCGTTCGCGGTGGCATTGGTGGTGACCAGCGTCGGGCCTGCCGGCGGAGCTGATGCCGTGGCGGATGCGGCCGAGCTGAGCAGGCTGGGACCTGCGAGGAGTGTTCCCGCGCCGAACGCGCCGGCTCGGAACAGGGTGCGCCGGGACGGACGTTGGGCCGTCAGCCACTCGTGCTGCTCGGCCATGCTCATGCGCTCGGCGAGGCGGTCGGGAATCCCCATACGTGGCGTCTTCACGACATGTGACACTGGCCTCGTCAGCTCACGCGGCGTGGTACCCCAGGTGAATGGATTCCTACAGTTTAGACCCGGAATAGTAAACATGTCGCGTGAGGCCACAGTCGGAGATCTGCGCGGCCGCCCCGGAGGAATCAGCCGAGAGTCGGCCTTACCGCGGCGTTGCTGGAGGAACTACTTCACCTTGGCAGCAGCGGGATCAGCGCGTGGATGTCGGCGAGCGCCCGGAACTGGTCGGTGAGGTGGGTGCAGGTCGTCGGTCCGGTCAGGTCGGCGCGCAGCGTGTCGCGGAGCCCGGCCAGGCGCTGACCGACCAGACGGGTGGCGCTTGCCGCGGCGGCCGGGCAGTCGGGGCCCGGCAGGACATGGGGTGTCGCGCTGGCCGAGCGGATCGTCCCGGTGGCGAGGTCGACTGTCGCGCTGACGGCGTATTCGTGGATCACCTTCTGGGAGCCGTCCGCTTCACGGAACGTGTCGCGAAAAAGTCCCTCGACGGTCACAACGCCGGGCTGTGGGCCAGGCACCACGTCGAGCCTGCGCCGACGCCGGATGCTCCCCGGTGGCAGGTGGGGCATGGCGTGCCAGCTCAGCGGATCGGTCGCGTCCGCCAGCTCCGGGCCGGACGGCCCGACTCCGACAAGGGTGAAGCGGCCCTCGCGGTGGCTCACGTCCATCTCGCCGCCGGCCTTCCAGCCCACGCAGACGTCAACGGGCGGCATGACCGCGTTCCGCGGCCGTTTTCCGGAAAGGCGGGCGATGGCCGATCCCGAGATCAACGTGACCACGGGTACTTCGTCGAGAAGCAGTCCGAGCAGGGTGCCGTCGGCGCTCAGGTGGGGCGCGGCCTGGTCCAGCGCCGTGCGAAAGCCCGAGCTGGCCCGGGTGCCGACCAGTGCCTCGCTGCCCGCCGCGGCCGGCTCGCAGTGGACCTCGGTCACCAGGCGCCCGCCGATGTAGTCGATGGTGACGCGGGTGCTCGCCTCGGCCACGAGCTCCGCATCCACGAGCCCCGCATCCACGAGCCCAATAGTGTCGCCCGCATCACCGTCTGTGTCTACCTGGCTGGTGCCTGCCCGGGCTGTGGTCGTGCGTATGTCGCGGGCCCTGCCTACGAGGACGAGCGGGCCTTCGAGGCCATCTGGACGCAAAGCATCCACCGAACTGGTTCGACGTACCGAACCCGGGATGCGCAGCGGCGTGCCCGCGGTCGGTCCGACGGTTCCTGGCCACAGAAAAACACTGGTCACTCTTCCAAGGGTTACCAGCCCGGACGAGCCGACGCGTCGTCGAAGCCTTGACGCGGTGCCGAAAGTCGGCAATATCACGTCATCGATGTCACGTCCCGTACGGCGCCTTCATGATTGCTTTGTGGTGATCCCGATGCGCGGCGAACGTCCGGATCTAGGAGTCTGGTAGCGGGTCGGGTGTTGGCGTGTGGTAGGTCTTGCCGGCCGGGCTGGTCCAGACGTGCTCGCGGCAACCGTGACCTGTACGTGCGTGCGGACTCCGGTCCGTTCCGGGGTGTCCCGTCGGGCAAAGGCCGCGGTGACCAACGCGACCAGCGCGTCGGCCCGCCCGGATCATTCCCGCCCGGATCATTCCCAGTCGAACCGTCACCGGCACGCGCTGGGCTGGTCTGCTGCCGGGCGAATGTGTCGATCGCGCCCCACACCGCCAGGGCCTCCTCCGCCGAGAGGACCGTATGCAACTCGGCCATGCCGTCGTCGGCCGGCCACAGTTCAACCCGCCGTTCCGCCAGGGCCCGGACATGCCGCTCCTTCGCGCTGGTCGGATCGGCTGCGAGTACCGCCCGACGCAGACTGTGTCGCAGTTCCGCCCCCACCGATCTCCTCCGATGCCGGCTGATATATCCGCCACCGGTCGCCGCCATTCGCCACCGGTCGACTCGGTGGTGACCTTGGTGAGCCGGCGTTGACCTGGATGACCTCAACGGACTATGACTCGGTAGGTGGACAGCGCCGGATCTCTCCAAACGCGAGCCGGCTTCGACCACGCGGCCAGCGCGTTCGCGTCGCTCGTGGCCTGGATCACCGATGAACGTTGGGTGACTCCGGCGCTGGGTGAGTGGTCAGTACGCGACCTGGTCGGGCACACGAGCCGGGCGTTGTCGACTGTGGCGACCTACCTCGGGACGCCGAGCGGCCCAGGCGATGTGGACGCCGGCGCCCGTGCCGATCCTCTGGACGCTGTCGGCTACTACCTGGCGGTGCGTGGCGGGCTCGCCGACGCCGCGGCCGTGACCCAACGTGGCCGTGATGCCGGCGCGGCACTCGGCGACGACCCGTCAGACGCGGTCATGGCGCTGGCCACCGGGGTGCGCCAGCTGGTGCGCGAAAGTCCCGACGACGCGGTCGTCACCACCCCGGTCGGCGCCATGAGGCTGGTCGACTACCTGCCGACCCGGACCTTCGAGCTCACCGTCCACACCCTGGATCTGGCCCGTGCGCTGGGCATCCGGCCACCGGCGGCGCTGGGCACCGCCGTCGGTGGCAGCCTGCTGCTCGCCGCCGGAATCGCTGCGGTACTCCCCGACGCCGCCGACATCCTCCTGCTGCTCACCGGACGCGGCGATCTCCCCGCCGGCCTGAGCGTGGTCTGACACCAGCGACATGCCGGCCGGTGTCCATGCACCTCCGGCCGGTGTCCATGCACCTTCAGATCAGCGACTCGTAGAGGCGGGCGGTTTTTTCGGCCACGGCCGGCCAGCCGAACTCGGCGACGGCGCGGTCCCGCCCGGCCCGGCCCATGGCGGCGGCCCGCGTCGGGTCGGCGAGCAGCTCGTTGACGGCGGCGGCGAGCGCTGCGGGGTTGTCCGGCGGGACGAGCAGTCCGGTCACGCCGTCGTCCACCACTTCGGGGATGCCACCGACCCGGGAGGCGACCACGGACGTTGCGCAGGCCATGGCTTCGAGGTTGACGATCCCGAGCGGCTCGTAGACGGACGGGCAGACGAACACGGTCGCGTGCGACAACAGCTGGATGATCTCGGGTTTGGCGAGCATCCCGGAGATCCACACGACTCCCTTGCGGACGTCGCGCAGCCCGTCGACCAGATCGGTGACCTCCGCGAGCAGATCCGGGGTGTCGGGCGCGCCGGCGCACAGCACGAGCTGTGCCCGCGGGTCGAGGGCGGCCGCGGCCTTCAGCAGCACTGGCAGCCCCTTCTGCCGGGTGAGCCGACCGACGAACACCACCGACGGCTGCTGTGGGTCCACCCCGTGTCGGGCGAGGACGTCGGATCCCGGATCAGGGGTGTACTCGTCGGTGTCGATCCCGTTGCGGATGACGTGGACCTTCGCCGGATCGACCGCCGGGTAGGCCGACAGGACGTCCGCACGCATGCCCTCGCTCACCGCGATGACGGCCGCGGCCGACTCGGTGGACACCCGCTCGCACCATGATGACAGCGCATAGCCGCCGCCGAGCTGCTCGGCCTTCCACGGACGCAACGGCTCCAGTGAGTGCGAGGTCATCACGTGCGGGATCCCGTAGAGGAGGGATGCCAGGTGCCCGGCCAGGTTGGCGTACCAGGTGTGTGAGTGCACCAGGTCGGCGTCGGCGACAGCCGCGGCGGTGGACAGGTCGGCCGACACCGTTCGCAGGGCCTCACCCGCGTCCGCGAGCTGGTCCCACGGCCGGTGTGCGCGCACGGGTATGCCGTCCGAGTCGGGCCGGTCGGCGCCCTGGCAGTGCACGGTCAGGTCCACGAACCGGGCCAGTTCGCGGGCCAGGTACTCGACGTGCACCCCGGCGCCACCGTAGACCTCCGGCGGGTACTCCCTGGTCAGTAACGAGACGCGCATTCCGGCCCTTCAGCTGGTGACCCGACCTGGTGACTTCAATCGGTGATCTTAGAGCTCAGTCGGTGATCGTGACGCCTTTCCCGACGACCGTGATGCCGTCGGGGCTGACCGTGAACCCGCGTGCGGCGTCGTGTTCCTTGTCCACGCCGACCTGAACACCTTCGGGTACCACCACGTTCTTGTCGAGGATCGTGTTGCGGACGACGGCATGCCGTCCGATGACGGTGTTGTGCATGACCACAGCGTTCTCGACCTGTGCCCAGGAGTTCACCCGCACACCCGGTGACAGGACCGACCGGCGTACCAGGCCACCGGAAATGATCACTCCGTTGCTGATGACGCTGTTGAGGGCCATGCCGGTCCGGCCCGTCTCCTCGTGTACGAACTTCGCCGGCGGCAGGGACGGGACGTTCGTCAGGATCGGCCAGTGCCGGTTGTACAGGTTGAACACCGGGTCGACCGCGCACAGGTCCATGTGCGCGTCGAAGTAGGAGTCGAGGGTGCCGACGTCACGCCAGTAGCCACGGTCCCGTGCGTTCGCGCCGGGGACCTCGTTGTCCGCGAAGTCGTAGACCTGCGCCACGCCTTCCTTGGCCAGCATCGGGATGATGTTCCCACCCATGTCGTGGACGCTGTTCTCATCGTCCGCGTCGGCCCGTAGCGCCTCGATGAGGACGTCGGTGGAGAAGACATAGTTGCCCATGGACGCGAAGGTCTCCTCGGGGCTGTCCGGCAGGCCGGGGGGATCCGCGGGCTTCTCGAGGAACGCATCGATCGTGTGGCCGTCCGCGCCGGGGCGGATCACGCCGAGCTGTGTCCCTTCGGCCCGGGGTACACGCAACCCCGCGACGGTCGCCCCGGCACTGTTCGCCAGGTGCTGTTCGACCATCTGTCGCGGGTCCATCCGGTAGACGTGGTCGGCACCGAACACGACCACGATGTCCGGCTGGTCGTCATGGATGAGGTTCAGGGACTGGTGGATAGCGTCCGCCGACCCGGTGTACCAGTGGGGGCCGAGCCGTTGCTGCGCCGGTACCGGGGTGACGTAGTTGTCAAGCAGGTTGCTCATCCGCCAGGTGGTGGTGATGTGGCGGTCCAGGCTGTGGCTCTTGTACTGCGTGAGTACGCAGATCCGCAGGTAACCCGCGTTGGCCAGGTTCGACAGGACGAAGTCGATCAGTCGGTAGAGGCCACCGAAGGGGACGGCTGGTTTCGCCCGGTCGGCGGTGAGCGGCGCGAGCCGTTTGCCCGCGCCACCGGCCAGTACGACGCCCAGCACTCTCGGCTCTGACATGGCAGACCTCCCGGGGTGGCGTCGGTGATCGGCTGGGACTGGGCTGGTAACCCCGTGGCCTCCGACGGCACGAAAAACATGATCGCACTGTCTTCGGTCGGCTGGCAGCCCCGGAGGCCTCCGGCCGGGCCAGCAGTCCCGGAGCCTAACAACGCGTGGCTGACCGCGGTGTTCGGCCCGGGAATCCGCATGACCTGTCCCAACACCGGGTCTACCTGATTATCCCGGATACGCCGAGTCAGAAACCCGCGATAAAGATCATCTGTTGCGGTCGTGTGACCGGCGCCATCTCGCCGGCCTTATGCGCTCGGCTATGCGCTCGGCTTGGTCAGGTCGTAGACGGTCGTACCTCCGACAGTGGTCTGCGTGAAGTTCTGCTGGACCCAGGCGGCGACAGCACTGGCGGTGCCACCGCTCTGGCCGCCGCCCATGCCCGTCCCACCGCCGCCGATGAAATAGTGGATCTTTCCTTGGCTGACGTACTCCTGGAACTGCGTGAGCGTGGGTGTGGGGTCAGTGCCGTTGAAGCCGCCGATGGCCATCACGGGATCACCGGTCGTGATCTGGATGCCGGCCGCGGAATTGGAGCCGACGGTGGCCGCAACCCAGGTGTAGCGCCCTGCGTCCTGCCGGAGAGCCGTGACCAGCGCGGCGTCCGGTTTCCCGGCGTTGAGAAGACTTCCGGGGCCGCCGGCTGCCCGGCCGAACATCGCGCCGCCCTGCCTACCGGCACCGCCCTGACCGGTCATCGTGCCCTGGCCTGTGGTGCCACCCTGCGGGAAGCCACCGCCGCCGAAGCCGCCCGCGCGGGGACCACCGCCACCGAAACCGCCACCGAAACCGCCACGGGGACCACCGCCCGGACCGCCGAAGCCCGAGGGTCCCGCGGACGGGATGGCGCCGCTGTGCGTGGCGGAAGCTGTTTCGACCGCGTAGGCGGCCGGCCCGGTGACCGCCGCGACGACACTCACGGTGGCCATCACCACGGCGGCGCGACGAGCGAGTTTCGGGGGGAGTACGAGTGCGAGGATCAGCGCGACAACGGCAGCGCCACCGAGAAGGACCACGACTGGCCGTAGCCACGGGTGCCAGTTGGGCGTCCGGTTGAGTAGGACGTACGCCCAGGCGGTCGTGGCGGCAAGTGCCGCCGCCAGCGCCAGGCAGGAGAGCAGCTGGTCACGGTGGCGCCACAGCTGCGTGCCACCGATACCGACGACGGCTCCGATCGCCGGCGCGAGCGCCACCGTGTAGTACGGGTGGATGATCCCCTGGGCGAAGCTCAGGGTGAGGCCGGTGACGAGGAGCCAGCCACCCCACAGCACAAGGGCCGCTCGGGTTCTGTCCGTGCGCGGGGCTCGCCGGCCGAGCGTGAGCCCGGCCACCAGGAGAATCAGCGCGGCCGGGATGAGCCAGGAGATCTGCCCGCCCATTTCGGAGTTGAACATCCGGGTCAGACCGGTTGCACCCCAGCGACCGCCACCGGCGCCCCCCATCCCGCCGACGCTGCCGGCCTCGTTGCCGTTGAGCCGTCCGAAGCCGTTGTAGCCGAAGATCAGGTTGAGGATGCTGTTGTTCTGCGAGCCGCCGATGTAGGGCCGGGAGTTCTTCGGCCACAGTTCCACAGCCGCGACCCACCAGCCCGCGGCGAGGATCATCGCTGCCCCGGACAGCAGAAGCTGGCCTGTCCTGCGCCGGACCGACGTCGGTGCGGCCACCAGGTAGGTGAGCGCGAACGCCGGCACGACCAGGAACGTCTGCATCATCTTCGCGAGAAAGCCGAAACCGACGAACACGCCCGCCCAGACGATCCAGCGGGTGCTTGCGTTCTCCACGGCCCGGACGGTCGCGTACGCACCGAGGACCAGCAGCAGGACGAGCAGTGCATCCGGGTTGTTGAACCGGAACATCAGCACCGCCACCGGTGTCAACGCGAAGACGGCGCCGGCCAGCAGAGCGGCGGCGGGGGAGAACCAGCGCCGGACCGTCGCGTACAGCACGCCGACGGCCGCGACACCCTCGAGCGCCTGCGGGACGAGCACACTCCACGAATTGAGCCCGAAGACGCGGACGAACATATCCATCACCCACAGTGAAGCCGGCGGCTTGTCCACGGTGATGAAGTTCGACGCGTCCGAGGAACCGAAGAAGAACGCCTCCCAGCTCGTCGAACCGGCCTGGGCCGCGGCGGTATAGAAGGCGTTCGCCCATCCGGACGCACCCAGACCCCACAGGTAGAGGATCGCGGTCCCTGTGAGAAGGGTGAGCAGGGCGGGGCGTACCCAGGGCTGGTCGGCTTCCCTGCCGCGCAGGAAGTACCGTGCCCACGCCGCGGGCGATGGTCGGCTGTGCGCGGTGGCCGGGCCGGGGGGGACGGGGGAAACTCCGGCCGGGACGGGGGAAGCTCCGGCCGGGACGGGGGAAGCTCCGGCCGCCTGGTCCGGAAAGGTTGTGGTCACGTTCAGGTCCTCATCGTCAGGGCCGGGAGTCGAACGGCGCGGGGAGCCGACGCCTGCGGCATCGGTCTGCTGCCGCGCACGGTCAGCGCAGTCCTTGTCGCCGTCATCGTCCTATCGTCCGGTTCCAGGCTGACGTGGACCTGACGCAAGCCTGGGAGTCGCCTGAAGCATCCAGCCCGTTTCGGTCATAGGTGCATTGCCCGGTAGCTCCCACCAGGACCGCCTCGCCCGCGACGGTGGACCCGGGTACGGGATCAGCGGGTG